>CAZKOI010000262.1:0-5339 GCA_964554315.1 uncultured Enterobacterales bacterium
TAGAGGCCTTCAGGATTCCTCTCGAGTTGAAGGCAATCCACTCCTGATCGGGTAGGTCCCGAAGAACCCGGTCTTCCGTGCCGTTGATGTCACGCTCGAGCATCCCTCCTGCGCGCGCAGGGTGAAGAATCCGGTGTCCGTCGTCATCGACCTCGGTGCCTCGAGGCAGGTCCGTGACTTCGCCGACCACCTCCCGGGTCTGGATGTCGATGAACAGAATGCTGCAGCGTTCGGCGTCCGGGAGACGCAGGGCGGCCAGCTGACCACCCGACAAACCCCAGATCTTGTCGACGGGTACGTTGATGGACAGCACGTCGCGTCCCGCTACCCGGATGCCATCTTTCACAGCGCGGGTGAGGTCGTAGTGACCAAGGACCCCGTCCTCGTCGAGTATCAGCAGCTCGGGACGCCGGCTGACAAAGTCAAGCAAGCGCACGGGCGCCTGAGAGAGCGGTCGTGGTGCGCCAATGGCATCCCGGCCAGTGATGGGATCGATGACATGAACCGCTCCGCCCGGCGTGACGACCCCAAGCCAAGTACCGCTCCCAGACAAAGCGAAAGCCCTCGGCCAAGGCAGGGCATAGCCTTTGTTTTGACCCAAGTGCCACCACCGAAGTCCACCCCCTCGAAGCTGGACCGCGACCACCTCCCCGCCAACTGCGATTCCTGCCGCATTATGCGTCTCAGGACCGCCACTGAAGAGGGGCTCTCCTGTTGGGACCTGCAGAACCTGTAGGGGCGATTTCTTGTGGCTGGTCACCAGGAGCTTGCCGCCACGCTCCATGGCCAGTGCTGACGGGGGATCGTTGAGCTTGAACAAGCCTGAGCGCTCGTCCCCTCTCCAAACGGACACCACCTCACCATGAAGCAGGGCGCGATGGTCTCCCACGCCGGCGACACGGTCCACCGGGCCAATGCTCCCCGAGCCGCCTCCGTGCATGAGGCCGTCTGAACCTGCGACCCGAATCCCTCCGCCGTGCCAGACAGCAGCGCCGGTAGGCGCCGGCGCTCCGTGACGAAAGCTGTCAAGAGGCTCAAGGTCAGGGAGGGAGAAGACGTGGGCACTTCGCTCAGTGATCGCCGCTGCCCGAGAGCCATCCGGGGCGGCTAGGAGGGTTGTGATACCCGAGCCTCCCTGCGTGGCGAAGCTGGCAATGAGCGCGCCATCCTGAATTCGAAGCAGGTTGATGCTGCCCGTTCCACCCGCCAAGACCATCATGCCGTCCGGCGTAAAGAGAGCCTTGGTAGCTGGGGTCTGAAGCTTGTCCATGAACAAGGCCTCGAGGTTCGTGAGGTCCATTAGACGGGGTTGGCCCTCGTCGTCTATGGCCAGCACTCGCTCGCCTCTCGCATCGAAGGCGACGGTATCCCCACCAAATCCACGCCAGGCGTTCCGGTCGCCGCGACTCAGATCCCAGACTCGAAGGAGACCGTCGGCAGCAATCGCCGCCAGCCGGCTTCCCTCTGGACTGATGGCGAGTCCTCGCATCGCACGGATTCGTCCGCGCGAGCCTTCCCGAGCCTCCTGAAAGACGGGCTCTCCATCCTGCGTTCGGTACACGCCGACGGTACCGGACTCATCGCCAACGGCGACCATTGCGCCACCCCGGATGACGGCGAGCGCACCATTGACGGCGACACCGGGTTGAAAGATCAGTCGTGCGGACGCCTCACCAGGACGCTGCACGGCCACAACACCCATCGCATCCGCGGTGACGACAGTACCGCTCACAGCGTCGAACGCCGCTGCCGTGATGGGGGCATCGTGGACGTTAGGGCAGAAGCGCTCGACAAGGGATGGCATACGCCACTGAGCATACGCGATCAGGCCTGTTCCGCCAACCTGCGTGCGGACCGTGAAGGATGGGGTAGGCTCTCTCGTGTCCTCTCAATCCAGGAGCCATCATGCACGCTTTTCTTCCATCACTGGCCTTGATTGCAGCTTGCTCGGGAAAGCCAGAAGATCCTGAGTATGGCGAGTACGAGCCGCTCGACTCTGGCGCAACAGCTGACGACTCGGGCGGAACAGAGGAGCAAGCGGAGCGTCTGACCATCCTGCATACCAACGACTGGCAGAGTCATATGCTCGGCTGGGGTCCCAACGCGGAGTACAGCCCTGATGTGACTGGAGATGACGGCACGGTGGGAGGTTTGGCCCGAGCAAAGACGCTGGTTGACGAAATTCGCGGCGCGTCCACCCATCCCGTCGTGCTCTATGATGCCGGCGACTGGATGGCGGGAGCCCTCTTTCAGCTCCTCGCCACCAGCCATGCATCGGAGCTCCAGGTGATGCAGGCCATGGGGTACGACGCCATCTGTCTGGGAAACCACGAGTTTGATTGGGGCCCGAATGTCCTCGGCCAGATGATTGCAAAGGGTGATGAGCTGGGCGTCACGGTGCCCATCCTCGCTTCCAACACCGTCCCGAATTCGGAGGACCCTGGGGACGATGCGCTCGAGGCCCACTTCTCAAGCGGACGCATTCAGCACACGATGGTTCAGACCCTCGATAACGGTCTGCGAATCGGGCTCTTTGGCCTGGTGGGCGATGGTGCAGCGCGAATCAGCCCTGCCGTCGCGCCGGCGTCATTCAGTCCCGCGCAAGAGGCGGCTGCCGAGGCTGTTGCCGACCTGCAGGCGCAAGGCGTTGACCTCATCGTGGGGCTGTCGCACGCGGGGGTAGGAGACGACAGCCACGAGGGTGAGGACGAGGCCATCGCGGCCGCCGTCCCGGGGATTGACGTCATTGTGAGCGGCCACAGCCACACGGCGCTGAGCGAAGCAATCGAGGTGGGAGACACGCTCATCGTTCAGGCGGGCGCGTACACGCGCTACGTCGGGGAACTGACCGTCTCCAGGGAGCCCGATGGAGGATGGGCGCTCGATGACTACACGTTGCACGAGCTCGACGATTCCATCCCCGGTGACCCTGCCATCACGGAGATGGTGGACGGCTTTGTCACCGCGCTTAATGAAGGCCCCATGACGGAGCTGGGCCGAACATTTGATGAGCCCATCCTCACCATCGGCGGTGACATTGGCGTCAATGCCTGCCAGGAGTCGGCGTTGGGTAACTTCGTGACGGATGCCTTTCGATACACGCTCAATCAGTACAGCCCCGCTGACCCCATCGTGGCGGCGTTTGAGAGCCAGGGTGTCATCCGAGATGATCTCGTGGCCGGGTCGACCGGTATCGAGGCCTTTAGCGACATCTTTCGGGTCATGCCGCTGGGAGTCGGTACGGACGACGTGCCGGGCTACGGCCTCGTGTCTTTCTACGTGACCCCGCGCGACCTCAAGAGCACCTGCGAGATTCTTGGGTCTATCGTTCCCATTGAGGGATGCGACTTTTGGGTGGAGCCCTCCGGAATTCGGTGCCATGTCGACACGGATCGCCCCTTCGGCAACACGGCGAGGCGGGTCGAGCTGTGGGTCGGTGATGAGTGGACGGACCTGGACATCAGTGACAACGAGACGCTCTACCACGTCGCTGTGGATAGCTACGTGGCCAGCCTGATGAACATCCTCGGTGGCTTGACCTTCGATGCCATTGTTATCGCTCCCAAGCGTGCAGACGGTACCCTGGTGGAGGACACCTCGACGCTGGCCTTCGACAAAGACCCGGCCACCGACGGGGTGCAAGAGGTCAAGCTCTGGGAGGCGCTAGTGACCTACGCCGAGTCGTTTGAGGATGTTGACGGTGACGGCATTCCGGACCTTGGTGACCGCTATCTCGCCCCAGAGGGACGCATCATCTTCGAAGATTGAGGCGCCCACAAAGGAGCGGGCCGCCGCTGCGTTGCAGTCGCTGCGTTGCAGTCGATGGCCCGCCCGTGTCGGAGACACACCTCAGAGCGCGCAGGCGCCCTCTGTGATGTGCAGCGTGTAGGTGCCCGTGGTGTCGGTGTCCCATGCATCGACGACGATGGATACGGTATCGCCCTCCGCGAGACTCACGCTGGTCCATGAGGTCCACCCACCGGCGAACCCGTGTCCGTCTTCATCGCAGGCAAGCTCTTCGCCACAGTACTCGTCAAAGACGGCGAGCGAGGTGTCGTAGTCCGAGTCGATGAGGTCGAAGCAGAACTCTCCTGTGGAGGGAGCGGTCCATCCATAGATGGTTTCCGCCGCGGCACCGGCACCGAAGCATGAGCCCTCTACACTGTCGGAGGTGGTCTCTTCGGTTGAGCCCGTTGCGACGGCATCACCGAGCGCGCTACCGAGGTCGTGGTCGACGTCAAAGCAGGTCTCGGGCTCACATGCACCGCCATCATAGTCAAGCAGGTAGCAACTGAGCGCCTCATCGCAGACTCCATCTCCCGACGTGTCCTCGGTGCAGGTGCCGTCACAGGCGACGATGCCGATTTCTCCAGATCCGAGTTCGCACTCGGCACCGACGGGCGGCTCACAGTCGCCCTCGTCCCAGGAGAACTCGGCACACTCGAAGACTGTGGAGCAGTAGCCGTCGCCCAGACTGGAGGGAACCACACACTCGAGATCACAGGTGTAGACCCCGGGGGTGCCGTCGCTACGGATGCAGTCGTCGGCTGGAGCGGGGGCCTCGCAGTCGCCGCCATCCCAATCGCCATCGAGACACTCGAAAGCGGCGTCACAGACGCCGTCGCCTCGCGTGTCTTCAGCACAGACACCTCCGCAGCCATGGATTCCTTCGGTTGTCCCGGTCTCACAGGAATCACCAAAGGTGACACAGGCACCCATGTCCCAGAGGAGCTCCTCACATTCGAAGGCAGGCGTGCAGTAGGCATCCCCAAGGCTGGAGGCCGCGGTGCACTCGAAGTCACAGTTAACGATGCCAGGCGAGCCAAAGTCTGTCACGCAGGAGTCGCCAATCATCGGCATGTCACAGTCCCCCATGTCGTACTCACCATCGGCACACTCGAAGGCAGCGTCACAGGAGCCATCGCCGCGGGTATCGACGGAGCAGCCTTCCAAGCAATCGATAATGCCCAGTTCGCCCGCGTCAGTCACACAGGCTTCTCCAAACGGCGGGGTGCAGTCACCGAGGTCCCAGTCCATCTCGCTGCACGAAAAGGAAGAGTCGCAGATGCCGTCGCCCCACCAGGTGGGCCAGGAAGAGCAGCTGTAGTCGCAGTCGATGATGCCATCGCCACCATCGGTTGCCGTGCAGGTGTCACCCGGTGCGGGGGCGTCGCAGTCCGCGTCGTCCCATTCGGTCCCGACACAGTCAAAGTCCGCGTCGCAGACGCCGTCGCCCAGCGTGTCCTCCACGCACGCCTTGGCGCAGCTGTAGATGCCGGGACCTCCATCGTCCATTACACACGCTTCGCCCGCCTCGACGCAGTCGCCGTCGTCATAGT
>CAZKOI010000263.1:0-5323 GCA_964554315.1 uncultured Enterobacterales bacterium
GCCCTGTTTCGAGCGGTTGGCGTTGGGGCGGGAGCTTGGACGGGATTCAACCGAATGGGGCGACGTCCATCGACGGATCAGGTCTGGCGCGTGAATGCGGCGGGGCTCATCGGATCTCAACTGGGGCGCTCCTACACAGGACTCGTGCAGGCCCTCCACTCCACCGACATGGTCTGCGATTCGGACCCTGACCCGGAAGGGTGCTGGACCCGCGAGGACGAGCAGCAGCGACGTCAGAGTCAGGTGCGGTCGGTTGGCACGCTGGGGGGGGCGGCGCTCGGCCTCGTCGGCGGTACGCTGGTTCAGAATGGCTGGGCGCCCTCCGGAGATGCAGCCCTACTCACGGGTGTTGTCGCTGCAGAGACCACCATTGCCGCGGCAATGGTACCCACCGTCATTGGGCGGCAGGACCTGACGGGCTCCTTCGTCGACGCGGGCTTCTTCACCGGCGTTACGGGCGGCTTGGCCGCGGCTCACTTCAAGCCGGTGTCCACCGGCCAAGCGGCGATGATGGGGTACGGCACAGCAGCCGGAAACATTCTTGCCGCAGGGGCGGGGCTCTTGAGTCCCAGCGAGCTGTCCGAGCGAACGCGAGCAGCCATCGTGCTGCCCACCGGTATGGCGACAACCGCCCTTGGCGCGGCTGCCTACGAATGGGTTCAACCCAGCCCAGGTGACTGGGCAATGGTGGGTGTGGGTACGTACCTAAGTGGTGTGCACATGGGGGCTGCGGCCTACATTCTCGATGAGACCGATGCCTTCGCGAATGATGCGCAGATTGCGGGAACAGTTCTGACCGGAACGGCCGCCTCAAGCATTGCCTTTATGGCCGCTGCAGCGAAGTGGAATCCTGCGCCTCGTGACAGCCTGTTCATCGGTACAACAGCTGCATGGGGGGCGCTTTACGGAAGCCTTGGGCAAGTCGCTCTTGGGACGACGATGTCGAGCGTAGGGCGGGTGGTGACCACCGTGGGGGCCATGGATGTTGGGATCGGTGTCGGTACGATGATCCTATCGGATATGACCACAGCAACACCCGGAGACACCCTCTGGCCACAGCTCTTCGGCGTGGCGGGCGCGACCATAGGGTCGCTGGGTGTCATGCTCGGCACGCCTGAGGCCCAGCCCATCGCTATTGGGGCCCTCTCGGGGGCGACCATAGGGCTCGCGGCTGGCTCGGTGCTCCGACCTCGACTCGGGCAGGCCTCCATGCGCCTGCCCGTCCTCGAGACGGTTGACCCGCCGGGCGAGTGGATGGTTCTTGCTGTCCCTGCCGTTCAAGAAGACGGCGCAGTCGGCGTGGCGCTCTCGGTGGTCGGCGTGGGGCTATGAAGGCGTCGCCATACCCCCATGGCTGAGTCAGATGCCCTGCACGTGGCGGAGCCTGAGCGAGCCGCTGGGGCTGCTCTGGCTTAGCCGCCCCAGATGCTTCGCGAAGCGGGCCATGACCCATGCGTGGACCAAGGCTTGAGTGCTCCGGTAGATCCACCAAGGCAGTCGTGGCACAAACCGATGCACGGCAACAATGAGGGTGCGTCCATCGAGGACGGTTCGAAACTCCAGCTGGCCTTGTGCGGGCGCGGTGGCGAGGGCGCCGCCCACAACATCGAATGTTGCGTTGACCCTCTCGGGCTGCCTCGCGATCTTCAACAGTGTAGGACCGTGTCGGAATACCTTGAACGACACGTCGCCGTCAGACTCAACCGCCCTCAACGGAAGCAGGCTGCCCAGTGCATTCGGTAGCCAGCGGATGTACTCACTCGCCGCCCAGTCCGCGTCGACACCGGCCGGTAGCTGCATGCGCTGGACGGACAACACAACGGGCTTAGGGCGACGCGTCGCGCCTCGAAAAGCGCGGGGTTCATCGCGGACGGGCGGCTCCGACAGTGCGGCCCTGAGGGTGTCTTCGATGGAGGTTCGCGGCTCACCCTTGAGCCGAAAGCGTGGGTCTGTTCGGGCGAGCATCTCGTAGCGCAAGCTGGCGATAAGCGGCTTCACGAGAGCGCCGGGTGCTCCCGTGACGAGTGAGATCCAGAGCGCCGAGAACCCAGGCTTGACCAGGGGAACACCGAAGAAGTGGCGCTCCTTGCCCATGAGTTCTGCCGTCTTGGCCATCAACTCACGGTAGGAGCATGAGTCACTGGCGCCCAGGTCAAAGACCTGATCATCCTGCCCAGGTCGATCGATGGTTTCAGAGATGGCCCAGACGACGTCTCGGAGGGCGACGGGGTGCGTGGAGGTTTTGGTCCAAGAGGGGCAGACCATCACGGGAAGTCGGGCCACAAGCCGTGTCAGAATCTGGAAGCTTGAGCCGTTGCCGCCCACGATCATGCCAGCCCTCAGGGTAGTGACGGGGACCCCGTGGCTCCCCAGTACGTCCTCGACTTCTTGACGACTCTTGAGGTGAGTTGAGGTCGTCGTCCCGCTGGGCTGAAGACCGCCAACATAGACGATGTGCTTGACGCCTTGCTGGGCCGCTGCTTGCGCAAAGTTGTCTGCGCAGAGCAAGTCGAGGTCATCAAAATCCGCCTGGACGAGCCTCGCAGACGGCATCATGCTGTGGACAAGATAGACCGCAAAGTCGACACCTCGGAGGGCGTCCATGGTGTCGGACTGAGAGAATAGGTCGACGGTTCGCACCTCGTCGTAGCCCGCGAGGGTCGTACGCTCCGAGCGTGTGAGCCCAACGAGGTGAAAGCGGGCGGCAAGCGGGCTGGCTAGGGCGGTTCCGATGAAGCCGGTGGCGCCTGCGACGGCAACGATGGGCTTGGTGTGGTTCGAGGAAGTGCCTTGAGTCATGTCAAAGTCGAGTCCTTGTAGGTTGCGAGGAAGCGGGCCAGCCAGAGGCTGTAGGCGATGGCCCCGACTCCAAAGAGGGTCTGGAAAGCCGCCGTTGAGCAGGCCCACCAGTAGCAGGCTCGAAAGAGTTGGTAGCAGCGGCTCGGGAGCGGGCCCCCCTCGACCTTGTCATCCAGGACAGCGGGTCGGACCTCAAACCGACCGGGATCGACATGAGCAACCCGCCCGGTCCATGCAAAGCGAAGGCCGAACACGTGCACGGATGCGGAGCACGTCCGGCCCTCATCGTCGCGCTTCTTGAGCAAGATGAGGGTGTCCTCGCCGTGGCGGATGCGGCCCCAAGCGTTCCTCAGCATCGCAATACCGATGAGGTTCACGCCCAGCGCAAAGCAGCCGAAGGTGAGCAATCCGTTCGCCTTGACCTTGAGCCCCAGGACGAGGGCGAAGACGGCGCTCAGTCCCAAGAACAGGGTGCCCACGGTGTGGATTTTTTCGTTGGTCGTCCCCCAGAGTTGTTGGGTGAGGGTCATGCCTGCCGTCGTCGGGCGGCGGCCAGAAGTCCGATGAGCGCGAGGATGCCGTAGGATCCGTGGTCTACCCGGGTCATAGAGCAACCTCCGTCAGGTGTGGCACCAGAGTCGCGAGCGTCGGACTCGTCATACACCTGGGAGCAGTCTAGCTCCGTGTGCAGCTCGGTGTCGCCGATTTCGTGGAATGCGCGAGTCTTCTCCAGCCACTCCGGAAACACGGACATGTCGACATCCGAGAAGTCCTCCACAAGGCCCACGGCTACCCAAAGCTTGCCCGTGTACTCGGCCGGGTTGAAGGCGACGAGGTACACATCCTGAGCGGAAGGGACGTCAAACCAGTCTCGAAACAGAATCCAGGAGTCGGTCTGTGTGAACTCTTCCGAGAACAGGATGGGGTCGGTCACATCCTCCGTGTCGATGACAGTGGCCCCCATGCCCGGAGGAAGGTCGAAGGGGAGGTCCACGGCCGGTAGGCCTTCTGCAACAACGGCGAGGGATGGCCGGTATTCGGCCAGTCGGTCAATCACGGGCACGCCCAGCTCGAGCCAAACCTGGTCCAGGTCGGTGGTGTCCATGTGAAGCCAGACTTGTTCCTCGGAGCAGGTCATCTCGCTGTACAGGACAATCGATATCTCCGGGTCGATCACCTCAAACGCGGTCTCGAAGGTGGAGTGATCGTTGGCGTAAGAAGGCTTGTGCGCGGAGGCCAGATGCGGCTGGAGTGCGGCAACGAGCAGCCCCAGTGCGGGTAAGACGGCGGGGGTGATCTTCATGAGGTCTCCAATGGACGAAGAGGGGTTGCTCAAGTGTCCAGGTTATGAATATATTTGATTAGGTTTTGATTAACAATGGGGATCCGATGATTTTCGAAGTGTTCTACGACGGTGACTGCCCGCTTTGTGTGAAGGAAATCGCCATGCTGCGCTACCTTGACCGCACCAAGAGAAACATCACGTTCACCGACATCTCGGCAGTCGGATTCGATCCGGAGGCCGAGACAGGTTTGTCGATGGATGACCTCATGGCGGAGATTTACGGCCGCACCTCCGAGGGTGAAATGGTCACTGGAATGGAGGTCTTCAGGCGGCTCTATGGCGCAGTCGGTCTCGGGTTCTTGTTTGCTCCCACGGCATGGCCGTTACTCCGGCCTTTCTTCGACGCGACCTACTCACTCTTCGCCCGAAACCGTCTACGGCTCACGGGGCGGTGTCACGGGAACGCGTGTTCGGTCCAGCACCCATGATGGGATTTGACGAGCCGCTCAGGGCAGTGATTGTCGGCGCTCGCTCGGGAGTAGGGGGCGGTCTGGTCACCGCAATTCGAGAGGCGGGCCCGAGTAATCAGGTGTGGGCAACGACCACGAGCGGTTCTGGCGCTCCAGACTGCAGCAGCCGCTGCTCGGCGGTGGACATCACCCAAGAGGGGTCGATTCAGGCCTTCACAGACGAGCTCGACGAACACGGCTTTGTCCCCAACCTCGTCGTCAACTGCACTGGCATCCTTCACACTGACGAGTTTGGCCCAGAGCGGACTTGGCGTCGCCTCAACCTCGACGTGATGAGGCGTGTTTTTGAGGTGAATGCGTTTGGCCCAGCGCTCTTGGGCAAACACTTGATACCGCGTTTCAGTCGGACGCAGCGCAGTGTATTTGCCAGCCTCTCTGCGAGGGTAGGGAGCATCGGCGATAACCGCCTGGGCGGATGGTACAGCTACAGGGCTTCGAAGAGTGCGCAGAACATGCTCATAAAGACCTTGGCTATCGAGGCCAAGATGAAGTGGCCCGAGCTGGTGTGCGTGGCGCTCCACCCGGGGACCGTCGACACCGAACTGTCTCGTCCTTTTACCAGCCGTGTACCGGCTGAGAAGCTGTTCACGCCCAGGAAGGCCGCGCAACACCTCAGTGAGGTGATCGCTTCGCTCACACCCTCTGACTCGGGTGGGTTCTTTGCTTGGGACGGCCAGCCCATTGAGTTTTAGCTAAGGAGAAACAAGCA
>CAZKOI010000264.1:0-5292 GCA_964554315.1 uncultured Enterobacterales bacterium
CGGATCACCGTCGACGGCAATGGGCTCGCCGCTCGGGGGTGCCCCACCGGTATCGTCGGCGCCGCCGTCAGCATCGGCCGCCTCGCCGACGGGCGCGCCAGAATCTCCGGCAGACTTTTCGTCATCGCCACAGGCCGCCAGCAACAGCACGCTCAAAAACGCGTTCTTCATCTCGCCCTCCAGCGGCCAACATACCGGAAAGCGAGGGGTACAAGCTCACAAAATTCCCTTAGGGGCCGCATTCCATCGTATGCTGTGGGTCCAACGGGATTCCCAGGGAGACTCCATGAACAACAGCTGGCGATTGCTGCTCTGTGCGTCATTGATTGGCTGCGCAGAAGACTACTCCGAAGAAATTGATGCCAAGACGAGCATTGGCTTCTCAAAGTCACTTGAAGAACGCATCCAACTCCTCGAGGAGACCCTGGAAGCGACCACCGCCGAGCTCGCCGCCGTGAAGGCCGAGAACGAAGCCCTGCTGAGCGACCATGCGTCACGTCTCTCCGATGTGGAGACGCTCGCCAGCGAGAATGCGGAAGACCTGACGAACTTCGACGCCGCCTACGCCGAGATGGTGGAGGCCATGGGCAACATCGACGACAACGCCACCGTACTCGCCGACCACGAGGACCGAATCACCTACATGGAGGGCCTGGACTATGTGACGGAGATCGAGCTTTTGGCCGCGGACTTCGCCTCTGAGGACGACGTGGCCGAGAACCTGGCGCTGATTGAGGCCAACAGCGCGCTCATCTCCACCAACAGCACCGACATCGCGGGCAACACGGCGGGCATCGCCCTGCTCGACGCGACCCTGGACTCCATCACCGGAACGGCAGGTGAAGTCAGCCTCACCGACATCATCGCCCGCCTCTCGACCCTGGAGGACGCGGGCTACATCACCACCGTGGAGGTGGATGAGGCCGTAGCGGTGGTCACCACCGAGATCACGACCCTCTCCGAGAGCGTGACGCTGGTCTCTGACACCGCGGCAGCCAACACCCTGGCGAGCGAGCTCAACGCCGAGAACATCGCGACCAACACGACCGACATCAGCAACAACTCGGCGCTCATCGCGGCGAACACCGCCGAGATCGGCTCAAATGCCGAGCAGATCGTCACCAACACCGCCGCTATCACCGCCAACTCCGAGTCCATCTCGGGCTTCTCCGGCTCCGTCGGTGACCTCGGCACGAGCTTCGTGGCCCTCAGCGCTGATGTCGCCACGCTCTCGGATGCGGTCGACGCGATGAGCTCAACGGTCACCACCAACGCGACAGACATCGCAGCCAACGGTGACCTCATCGACAGCAACCTCACGCGGATCGAGGCCAACGCGACCGACATCGCCTCGCTCGCCGTTGATGTGGCCGACAACGCCACCGACATCGCGTCCAACTTTACGGCAATATCCGCGAACATCGAGGACATTGCCACCCTGGGCGTGGACATCGACAA
Organism: uncultured Enterobacterales bacterium; assembly: GCA_964554315.1. GTDB lineage: Bacteria > Myxococcota_A > UBA796 > UBA796 > UBA796 > UBA796. The sequence goes on from CAZKOI010000264.1 coordinate 1,459, forward strand.
CAACTCTGTGCTGATTTCGGCCAACACCACCGAGATCTCCACCAACGCCACGGCGATCACCACAGCCTCGGCCGTCGGGGAGACCAACTCCGGCCTCATCTCCGACAACACCACGCTCATAGAGATCAACGAGGACCGCATCTCCGACAACGCGACGAACATCGCGTTCCTCGACCTCGAGGTGGACAACAACACATCGGACATCGATGGAAACAGCGCTGCCATCAGCGCCAATGCCACCGACATCGATAGCAACGCGGCCGCCATCGCCGCGAACGACACCGACATCTCGACCAACTCGTCGAACATCACGGCCAACAGTGCGTCCATCACGTCGAACACCTCGGCCATTGGCTCGAACGACACTGACATCGCCACGCTGCAGTCAGACCTCACCTCGGCCGAGACCGACATCACCACCAACGCGACGGACATCGCGAGCATTGAGACCGACATCACCGGTGTCGAAGACCTGATGACCTTTGTCGAGGTGGACACCGGTCTGAGCACGGTGAAGTTTGTCGGTGCCAACGTGTTCATCCAGAACGACACCGGCAGCACCGGTGGCGCCGTCGATGGTTACGGAAACCTCATCATCGGCTACAACGCCAAGGGTGCGGCTGACCTGCGCTCGGGCTCACACAACCTCATCGTGGGCGACAACCACTCCTACAGCGGCTACGCGTCGATCGTGACCGGCTCTGACCACGACGCTCACGCCAACTTTGTGGCCGCTGTCGGCGGTGCCCAGAACTCCGCAACGGCCGATAACACCGGCATCTTGGGCGGAGACCAAAACGAGGTGAGCGCTAAGGGCGGGGCCACCGTGGGCGGACAGCTCAACACGGTCTCCGGCCAGTACGCCGTCGCCGCGGGCGGGAAGTCCAACGTGGCCTCCGGTCTCGCATCGGGTGCCTTCAGCGGACAGACCACGACGGCAGAGGGCAGCTACTCTGTGGTCCTCGGCGGCTCTGCAGGTGACGCAACCGGTGCCCACTCGGCAGTGGTGGGCGGAACCACAGCCACGGCGAGTAACACCAAGTCAATCGTCATCGGCGGGACCACCAACACCTCTAGCGGGATCAGCGCGGTCGTCGTCGGAGGCGAGGACATCATCGTGAGCGGCACCAGCGCAGCCTCGGTCGGCGGCAAGACCAACGATGTCGCCGGCTCCTATGCCGTCGTCGTCGGCGGTCTGGACTCCGAGACGAACAACCAGTACGGCACGGTCGTGGGCGGCTTCGACGGTGCGGTCAATGGAAACTACGCGACGGTCGTGGGTGGAACCGGGGTGACCGCGAGCGGAACCTATTCCCTGGCGCTCGGCGGAAACGGCACCACGGCCTCGGACGCCGAGTCTGTGGTCACACCCTAGTCCGAGAGGCGCCGCACCCGCTGCCCGAGCGCTTCGAACAGCGCACGGGCAGCGGCGAGCGCGTCTTCGCTCCACACGACGACGATGTCGCCGGACCACAGCATGTCCTGGGTCGTGCCCGCGTCGATGCGCTGGAACAGGTCGTCAGCGGCCTGAGCCCAGGTGAGCGCGTCCGTCCAGTCGACGTCCTGGGCCTCTAGAAAGCGACGCACGAGCGCACCGGTCTGGAGGGCAGAGTCTCCGGCATTGGCCGCGCCCGATCCGAGCGTCAGCCTCCGGCGAACCACATCCAGCTCCACCATTGGGCTTTGGTGAGTCGGCAAGGCCCGAATGACCACATCGTCACAGGTTATCGTCCACGCGCCCATGAGACCTCTCAAAGATGGAGTAGGCAACTGACGAGAATGCGGCAAGTATGCCAGTGCCGTCATAGGATGCCTCCTAATGCCCCTGTTCCTCCCACTGCTGCTCTCGACCATTGGCTGCGCGAATAAGTCCGCGCCGACCCCCCAGAGCGACTCTGGCGTCGAGGGAGTTTCGACGACCGACACCGGCGACGACACCGCCAGCCCAGAGCCAACGCCGCAGCCTCCGACCCTGGTACTCACCCTGGACGAGGCCTGCGCGATGTGCGTCGCGGCCCATGTGACCCAGCTGGAGCCGGGTCCGATCACCCTGTTGGTGTCTGCGCCTGGCGACGAGTTCCGCCCATGGGTGAAGGTGGACGCGGAGGCTGAGACGGTGGTGCCGGTGCTTGAGCTTCGTGCCGATCAGCGCTACGTCGTGGTGGCACGGGATGACGAGAGCGGCCTGATGTCGGACCCTGCGTCCATCGACACCCTGCCGCTCCCGCCTGACTTTCCGCCGATTGAGCTCACGCAGCGGGTCGACGGTGACCTCCAGCCAGGCCTGACCCTGACCGCTGCCGTGCCCCAGGCGCTCGACCGAAGCTATGTGGTGGCCATCGACTCGGACGGCGAGGTGGTCTGGTACCACCGCCTCGAGGGCCTCAACCTGACGCTCGCGGTGGATGAACAGCGCCACATCTTTGCAACTGACTCGGCGCTGAAGGGCGTTCGCATTCATCCTTTCGGCCGCGAGAGCACCGTCTGGGGTGTCGATGAGCTCGGCACGGAGACGGTGCACCATGAGCTCCGCCCGACACCAACGGGCGGCCTGGCCTTTCTCTCGACGGAGCACCGCGTGATTGATGGGTGGCACCTACCCGCGTTCGACTGGACGGCGAGCTTTGACGTGATCGGTGACGTCATCAATGTGCACGATGCGTCGGGACGATCGGTCTGGTCATGGTCTCTGATGGACCACCTCAACCCGCTCGACGTCCATACCGAAGACATGCACCTCAATTTCTGGATGATGGCCCCGTACGACCACCTGGAGAGCCCCAAGGACTGGTCGCACGCCAACGCTCTGGTTCCTCATGAGGAGGGCTGGCTGATGTCCCTCCGGAACCTTGATCGCATCATCAAGGTCGACCCGGCCACGGACGCCATCGAGTGGACCTTTGGTCACCGAGGGGACTTTGAGCTGACTGGCGAGGGAACGTGGTTCAGTCGGCAGCACGCGCCGCAGGTCCTTCCAAACGGAAATCTTCTCCTGTACGACAATGGAAACGCGCGCCCGGGGCAAGACCCGACGGTGATGCCGACCAGCCGCGTCGTGGAGTACAGCCTCGACCTAGGCTCGCGGACCGCCACCGAGGTGTGGTCGTGGTCCGGCGGGGACTCACCCGTATTCTGCCCCATCGTCGGCGATGTGGATCGCCTGGAGAACGGAAACCACCTCATCAACGACGGTGCGGTGTTCTGGGGCGTTGTGGAGATGGCAGACGGCGTCAGGCCCCACTTCAGCAGCCGGATTCGGGAAGTCGTCGGACGCGACGCTCCAGAGGTGCTCTGGGAGGTCCAAGTGGGCTATCCCGATGACCTCAGTCGCCCGGGCTGGTTCACCTATCGAAGCCTTCGTGTCGACAGCCTATACCCCGCGATGAACCGCCCATGATGCCCCCAAAGAGCGCCGTCGTTGATGCTTGGCGAGCCGTCCTCACCCACCGCCTGCACACACTCCTGAGCAGTCAAGACGATGCTCGATCGGGCACCCGCGTTGACGGTGAGCATCGCCCAAGCAACCGAGGGGAGCGCGCCGCTGTGACCTCCCAGGGTTACCTCGCACACGCGTTCGGTGAGCGGGCTGTGGCCCTCCAGGCGAGTCTGGACCAGCTCGAGGACATGGGCCTCGGACCCCGCGACGAGGTGGTGGTCGGGGCCCTCCTTGAGGTCGAACTAAATGACGGTGAGCCTCAACTGCTGGCCATCCTTCCCGGCGGTGATGCCACCCTCATTCAGGTGGAGAGCCGAGCCATCACCGTCCTGAGCGCCGCCTCCCCGCTCGCACGCCAGCTTCGCCACGCTGAGCCAGGCGAGGTCCTGGAGGTCGAC
>CAZKOI010000265.1:0-5280 GCA_964554315.1 uncultured Enterobacterales bacterium
TTGAACCCGTGACCTCTTCCTTACCAAGGAAACGCTCTACCCCTGAGCTACATCGGCTGAACCTGGAGCGGAAGACGGGATTCGAACCCGCGACCCTCAGCTTGGAAGGCTGATGCTCTACCAACTGAGCTATTCCCGCGAAGATGCCAGGGTGGTGGGGGCGAGTGGATTTGAACCACTGTAGGCGAAAGCCGGCGGGTTTACAGCCCGCTCCCTTTGACCGCTCGGGCACACCCCCTCACTACCTGGCTTCGGCCTGGGTGATCCCCAGGGCCGAATAAACTGACTTAAAAAAGAACAAGTGGTGCTGGCGATGGGACTTGAACCCGCAACCGACGGTTTACAAAACCGTTGCTCTACCAATTGAGCTACGCCAGCTGAGCCTGCGAGCGCTGTGCACAACCACACCCCTCACAGTCCCGCGGGTTTAACCAGTCCGTAGCGTGGGGCAAGGTGGAGATCTGCATGCAATCCAGCCGTGACGCTGTTGTCACAATGCAAAGCCGAGATGTCGATTGTTCAGTGCCGCCTACCCTGCACCTTCGAAGGCTCTCCGAACAGACCCTCGGGCAAGGGTGGATCGATCACCAACTCCGCCACCTCGATGGACTCTACCAGCGTTCCATTCCGGTCGACGCGAACCGTGAAGGGGACGACAATGTCCGTCGCAACCTGGCGGTAGTTTCCATAGCTAAAGGTGATGCGCCCTCCTCGTGTCGCCCAGGTGACCTGAACGAGACGACCCGTCTCGACGTCAAAGAGGGCCGCCTCTAGGGGGTTGAGGTCGCCCTCTCGGCGCCGATCGGGGACCACACGGTACTGGGAGTTTCCGCGGTGACTCACCTGTCCACTGACGACCAGTCCCTGCCACTCGGCCGCCGTCTTGACATCCTCGGCGAACCCTAGGGGTATCGAGAGCAGCCCCGTCTCTGGCGCGAACCGTGCAAGCATCTCCATGGCCTGGGCGACGTCTCGCTCACGGACCAACTCTTTGGTCGCGACCCAGGCCTTACCACCCTCACCGACAACGACCGTATTCGAGATCCCCTCGCCCTTGATCATGTCCACTTCCACTCTCGCAAAACTCCCTGCGCGATAGAAGTGATGCCGAATCTTCCACTCCTGGTCACCGACGACCGTCTTTGACGTGAAGCTAAACTTGATCCGTTCGGCTTTAGAGAGCAGCTTAGCCCCCCCGCTCCGACCGCCGTGAGCACGAGAGGCGGCCTTCAGCACCTGCGAACCGCTCGGGAGCACCTCATCCTCGCCGGCGTCAGCCGGTGGAGCGGCCTCCGCCGGCTCGCCAGCCCCCACACGCTCGACCACGGTGCGCTTGTAGCCCGCACCCTCGTAGACGATGACCGCCTGACCTTCGGTCGCAAACGCTCTCGCTGCAGACACCGCCTCGGACCGATCATCGAATCCATCGAGCCGCAAGAGGTAGCGCCAGCCCTCTCCTCGGACATACCTGCGAGTCACCCGCATCTGCTCACCGTCGGGGCCGTGAGACAGCAACGCTGCGTCAGCCTCATCCTTGGTGCCGTGTTCCGACAGCTCAAGGTAGAAGGTGGCCGCGACCGCAGGCCGGGCCCAGGCCAAGGACAGGCCGAGAACAAGTGTGGCAAGGAGGAGTCTCACCCGCAGGTTCTACCGCCCTGCGGGCTCAGCGGCCAATCGCTTCTCTAGGGCCTTCCTCAAAGCGTCCTCGGTGGCCTCATCGATCGGGCGCCCGTCAGGCTCAATCCATTCAATCTGGTCCATCGAAAAGGCCTCAATCTCGATGGGAATGGGCATGAACGACAAGGCAAAGGTCACCACGGTCACCGCAGCAATTATCCGTGCTCGGAGGCTGAGGTCGGGCGCCTCGGGCACCGGAAGACTCACCCACGCACCCATCAGCAGAAGAAGGCACGCCCAGAAAGCCCATCCCGTCCAGACCACTCCCGCCGCCAACGCCGCTCCGAGGAACACCTTGGAAACCACCGAAGCGCTTCTCGGACGGAGGGCATTGAGAATGTGACCGCCATCAAGCTGCCCGATCGGGATCAGGTTGATGGCCGTGAGAAGGCAGCCAACCCAGCCTGCCGTCGCCAGCGGATCAAGGGTCGCATACCGGGAAGGGGCTTGCCCCAACACCCACTCGCCAAGCAGGTCCATGATGGGCGGGTTGGCCAGGATCATCAGTGGGATCTCGTCTGCATTGGCCGCGGCACCCGCCCAGGCAAGGACGCCCTCCAGCCACCCCTCTACTCCCGAGGGCGCCACCACTGGAGCGCTGAGCGCATCGAGGATGGAAGCCTCCCAGACAATCTGAGGGGCCACATGCTCCTGCGTCTCCGGTAAGCCGAGAGCGATCGCGCCAACCGCCACCAAGAACCCCGCTAGAGGACCCGCTGCACCCATCTCAAGGAGGCCCGAGCGTGTCTGCGGCAGGGACTGAAGACGGATGATCGCGCCGAAGGTCCCGAAGGCCGAGGGGAAAGGGATAAAGTAGGGCAGAGACAGGGCAAAACCATGCCTTCGAGCGACCCAATAGTGGGCCATCTCGTGACTAAGGAGGATGGCCATCAATGCTGTCGCGAACTTGCCGGCAGCGATGCCCGCCTCTTTGTCCACGAAGGGGTTCCCGCCCGCCCACTGAAACCCGTACACCGCGAAGACGCACAAGAATGTGGCGACGAAGAGCGCCACGGAGCGCCCTTGTTCCGAACGGGTCGTGACGTGGGCGGCGGTGCCGCCCGGATCAGTCAATCTCCTTCACCCTCAGTTCGTAGGTGCCCGTCTCCGTTCCCGCGCCGACGACGATCACATAGCGGGCGCCACCCGCCAGTGTAGTCTCGAGATAGGCCTCCTCCTCAGAGTCGCCCGTCCGTCCGCCAAGATTTCTCGTCCGATCGATGTAAGGGTTGTCATTCTCGTCCATGGTGTCCGAGTCAATGATGTCCGCCGCCTCGTACGGCTCGACCTCGGAGAAGTCGCCGCCTGCAAGCGCGCACTGCATGACCATGACCTGCTCAAGAAGGCTTGATGGCCGAGGCTCATCCAGGTCCAGGACCTCGTCACGGTCCCAGTCTGCCCCGCAGGTGGGCCCTTCCCAGGCGGTGTCACTCGATCCCGTATCGGGGAGCTGCACGCTCCCGCAAGGGTTGAAGTCCGCGCTGGCACCCGTGGTCCCGGGATCCGAAGAGAGGAACATTTGGTAGTAGAGGTACTCGAGCATCGAGGCAGGATAGCCGAAGTCCAGCCCCTCCTCGCACGCGCCTCGTCGGGTACCGTCAACGCTCGGCGACGGCACCAGTCCCGCTGGGACCACCGCAGCCCAGAGGTCGAACGGGGCGATGTCTCCTTCGTCGTCGTAGCGACGATCGACGGTGATCGCGACAGTGATCTCTTCGTCGGCATCGCGGTCCCTTAGGTCGAGCAGCCATCGGTCGGTGTCGTACACGTCGGCAGCCGTCTCACCATCCTCGCTGACCATGAGGGTGACGCCCGCCTCCGAGATCGTGCCGAGACCCGTAATTTCACTGCCGTCGTCCAAGAGCGCAGGAAGGGTCATGTTGTTCGAGTCCGTGGCCGAGAACACATTCTCCACCTTGTAGTCGACCCGCTCGGGATCGTTCCATCGGATGAGGACACCCTTGAGGTCCGACGAGGTGGACTGGACCTCCAGCGTGGCCTCTTCGTAGGGTACGTCCGTGACCCGCACGACGTGGGCAGCATAGGCCCCTGCAACAGACGCGTGAAACGGAATCGCGGCCACAAAGGTGAAGTAGTCGGTGTTCCCGAGCACGACCGCGTTCTCCTCAATCTCCGTGGGGTCGTCAGTCGTGCCCGCGTCCATGTAGAGATTCGTCCCGGCAACGTCGATCCCCGTCTGGTACCCGTTGGCACCAAACTTGTCGCCAGGGGCCGGGCTCGAGGTCGGCGCCGAGATGAGGGAGGGGCTTCGGTAGAGGTCCCACTCTGAGGTGTCGACCAGGCTTCCTCCGTCGATATTGGTCTTGCCCGTCGTCAGGAGTGCGACCTGCCACGCTACAGCGAGGTCCTTGAGCTCTTCCTCGGTCACGGCCTCAATGTTGCAGAGGCCGACATTCTCCGTCTGCACCAAGGATGCCAGGATGTCCGCGCCGTAGGTGTCCACGAGCCACCTAAAGAACAAGTACTGTGCGCCTCGCTTTTCGGTGCTGATGATGGTGTCATCTTCCCCCGACTTCGAGGGCCGCCCAGACTTGGCGGGAGCGCCGGTGTCACTCTCTTCCTCACTGCATTCCGCGGAGTCTTCGTTTCCGTCGGTGAGCGCGCTGAGGTGCGGCGCATCCATGTAATCCCAGGCGTCATCATAGTAGATGGCACCGAAGCCCACGATGTCAGCGACCACGGCCGCAATGCCCTTCGTGACCCAGCTCTCTTCCGCATCGGACTCGTTGACGAGGACGTGCTGGTTGTATGAAATCAGCTCGACCATTCCCTGGACAATCCGACCCGCCAAGTCCATGCCGGTGTACTCGTCAACCGTGACCGTCGCAAAGGGATTGAAGTGCCCATAGGGATCTGGGGCGTACACATAGATGACCTCCTGCTCGTCCGAGCAGGGGTTACTGTCTGAGCTGAAGTCGTCCAGATCCGTCTCAGGGTCGGTGTACGCCTCGACCAGGGTCTCCCAGTCATCCTCATCGTCACTGGTCATCGAGATGGCGTTCAGGACCGGGGAGATGACGATGCTGACCCGACCGTCCCCGTCTTCATCGGAGGTGTCGCCCAGCAGACCTGTGACGTTGGGCATGATGTTCGCATCGACGATGTTGACGATGGTTTCGAGGTCGCAGTTGTCGAACCCGTGTGCGTCGTACTCCGACTCCTCGTAGCAACTCTCGATCTCTTCGCAGGCCTCCGGGTCGGAGCAATCGTTGTACTCGTTGATGGGCACATCGCCGTCAACCCAGATGGCAGCGTAGTCACCGAGCGCCCAAAGCGTGGCATCAATAACCTCGCACTCGTTCTCGTCTGACATGTCTCGCCGAACCCGAAAAACCCTCCGAGCGAGGCCCACGTCTGTGTCATCGAGCGCACTGCTCGACGGCGGGGGAACCGGACCTGCGGACTTGCTGGCTGGCGTGCTGGCCTCGGCCTTGGGTGCCTTGCCCTTGGTCGTCAGAGCGCCGGACGTCACGACCTTGCCAGTGGGGGTCTTCAGCGTGAGCGTTGGCATCGCGAACGGCGGCGGCGCACCGCCATCGGGGGCACCGCCATCGGGGGCACCGCCATCGGGGGCACCGCCAT
>CAZKOI010000266.1:0-5260 GCA_964554315.1 uncultured Enterobacterales bacterium
CTCGTCCAGTGTTCACGATCCGCACATTGTGGGTCGGGCGTCGGAGATAGTTTGGGACGGTCTTGGTGTACCCTGCAATGAGGTAACCCGTGAGGCCCTTTGCCATCTTCTGCCACCACTGGCCTTGGGCGCGCCGCTTGATCTCGTTGTAGTCGTTGAGGACCGCGGCATCGACACCCATTCCCGCAAACGGGAAAAAGGTTCCTTCCGCTTCGCACATGTGCATGGTTACCGACCGGTGCACTTGCCCGTTATTCCAGCGACGAAGATCATGAATGGGGCGGCCGCTACCCAGCCAGTGGGCCAGAGCGTTGCCGGTGCCGAGACGCAGAACGCCGACGTTTGGCATGGGAGCATCGCCGCGAAGGGAATCGAGCGTGTTGATGGCCCCGACGATGGTGCCGTCCCCGCCGCCTGCGAAGACAGTGCTGTAGGCACGATCGATGCAGTGCTCAAAGACTTCCTCGGCGTGAGCTTCGCTCTCGGTAAAGAAGAGCCGGTCCCGCGGTACTACCTGTCCCAAGGTGCGTGCCAAACGGGGGGTGACACGGCCCGCATTCGCGTTGAGTACCACTGCAAAGTTGTCATCTGGCAAGGTGTAGGTGGGTACGGGTAGCATAGGCCCTCGGAGTCGTTTGCTTCCTATTGCAAGCACGAACCATGCCAAGATTGAATGGCAGTTCAGTGCAGCCACGTACAGCGTTCATGGTTTGTGGGTGCGAAACATTTTTCGCACCAGAGTTGGTCTCGCTGTGTGCGGTCTTTCGCAGTGGCTTGTGCGCCTAGGCGCCGACCAAGGCGAAGACGGCCTCGAGGGCTCCCGGAAGCGCCTCCGGATCTTTCCCGCCGGCTTGTGCCATGTCCGGCCGTCCGCCACCACCGCCGCCCACCATACCGGCGACCGCTCGGATGAGGTTGCCTGCGTGAACCTTGCTACCCGCCAAATCCTTGGAAACGGTCACAACCAGCTTCACCGCTCCACCCTCGCGGCTTCCCAGAACCACAACGCCAGAGCCGAGCGTATCTCGAAGCCGGTCAGCCTCGTCGCGAAGCGTCTTCGCGTCCACGTTTACCTCGGCGGAGAGGACTTTGATGCCGTTTACATCTCTCGCTTGCGAGGCGAGGTCACCGGATTGCTGTTTTGCCAGCTCACGCTTCAGCTGGTCGACCTCTGCGCTCAAGCGCTTCCGCTCGTCCATGATCCGCTGGATGGAGTCCGCCATCTGATCTGGACGGGCTCGCAGGAGGCTAGAGGCTTCAGCGAGGATGTCATCCTGTGCCTTCAGCGTTTGGGCTGCAGCGAGGCCGGTCTCAGCCTCGATTCGGCGAACGCCGGCGGCGACGCTGCTCTCCGATGTAATGCGGAAGAGTCCGATGTCTCCCGTCCGCTGTGCGTGGGTTCCTCCACACAGCTCAGTCGAGAAGCCGGGCACGTCGACTACCCGCACTTCATCGCCATACTTCTCTCCAAAGAGCGCCATGGCACCTTTGGTGACGGCCTCTTCCATGCTGCACTCTTCGGTGCCCACGGCTTGGTTTCGGAGGACTTGTGCGTACACCAAGGCTTCAATCTGATCGAGTTCTTGACGGCTCACAGCCTTGTGGTGCGAGAAGTCAAAGCGAAGACGGTGCTCATTCACCATGGAGCCCTTCTGCATGACGTGGTCACCCAGAACGCGCTGCAGAGCCGAGTGAAGGAGGTGAGTCGCGGTATGGTTGAGCCGAATCTTGTCACGTCTGTCGCCGTCGACCTGCAGTATCAGCGTGTCGTCGGCAGAGATGGGAGCTCCACTCAGCGTGCCGTGGTGGGCGATGAGGCCGTCAACAGGCTTCTGTGTGTCGTGCACCGTAAAGACCGCATCGCCGCACCTCAGGATGCCACGGTCACCCACCTGACCACCCGCCTCTCCGTAGAACGGCGTGCTCGAGGTGATGACGACCCCCTTGTCGCCCGGGTTGAGCCCTTGTACTTCGTCGCCGTCCTTGAGAAGGGCCACGACAGGCGCCTGGCCCTGGTCGGTCGAGTATCCAGTGAAGATTACCGGACCTCGGTTCGCGGCTATTGTTCGGTACGCGCCAGCGATGGTGGTTTCGCCAGACCCCTTCCACGCGGCTCGCCCCTTCGCTCGCTGGTCCTCCATAGCAGCCTGATAGCCTTCACCATCGACGGTGTAGCCCCGCTCTTCCGCGATGAGCTGGGTGAGATCCAAAGGAAAGCCGAAGGTGTCGTGGAGCTTAAAAGCCACCAACCCCGGTAGCTCGCCGCCGGCACCCAGCTCGGCCATGGCTTGGTCGAGGAGGCTGAGGCCCTTGTCGAGCGTCTCACGGAAGCGCTCTTCTTCGCCTCGCACGACCTCTCGAATGAAATCAGCGCGCTGCTTCAGCTCCGCGTAGTGGTCGCCCATCGTCGCGATGACCACGTCCACCACCTTGTACAAGAAGGGCTCGGTGAGTCCAACCTTCACTCCGTATCGAATCGCCCGTCGCATGATTCGGCGCAGCACGTAGCCGCGCTCTTCGTTGGATGGCATCACGCCATCCGCAATCAAAAACCCGGTTGCGCGCGCGTGGTCTGCAATGACACGGAGCGCCACATCGGACTCCTCGTCCTGTCCAATGTCAAGGCCAGCCAGGTCGGCCGCCATCCGCATAAGGTCGGTGAAAGCATCCGTGTCGTAATTGCTGTAGACGCCCTGCATGACCGCGGCGATTCGCTCTAAGCCCATGCCTGTGTCGATCGACGGTCGGGGTAGCGATGTCATGGTCCCATCGGCGGACCGCTCGAACTGCATGAACACAAGATTCCAAATCTCGATGTAACGGTCGGATTCTGTCTCCGGGCCACCACCCGGACCGTGTTGCGGACCGTGGTCGTAGAAAATCTCAGAGCATGGACCGCAGGGCCCGGTGTCGCCCATTGACCAAAAATTATCCTTCTCGCCAAGGCGCTGAATTCGCGATTTCTCGACCCCTGCGACCTCGTGCCAGAGCCTCTCCGCTTCGTCATCATCCTCGAAGACGGTGACCCAGAGCTTGTCCTTGTCGATGCCGAGTTCATCAGTCAAGAACAGCCAGGCGAGTCGGATGGCCTCGGCCTTGAAGTAGTCGCCGAAGCTAAAGTTCCCGAGCATCTCGAAGAATGTATGGTGACGGGGCGTTCGCCCGACATTCTCGAGATCGTTGTGCTTGCCAGAAACCCTCAGGCACTTTTGAGACGTCGCGGCTCGGGTGTAGCTTCGCTGTTCGAGGCCGGTGAAGACATCCTTGAATTGGACCATACCGGCGTTGGTGAAGAACAGCGTCGGGTCGTTGTTTGGGATGAGCGAAGCGCTTGCTTCGGCAGTATGTCCGTTAGCAGCGAAGAACTCGATGAAACGTCTACGGATTTCGGCGGTGTTCATGGTGGCTCCCTCGACGAGTGGCTGGGCCCCATAATCTGAGGGAGCGAGACAGGCTGCCTAAAGAACGCCGGACTGTATGCCTTGCAGTCGAAGTTCCAGCTCGTCAGGATTGTTCACCGACCGGAGTGCCTGGTCTTTGCTGATGACGCCGTCTTTGAGCAGGGTGTATACGGCCTGATCGAAGGTCTGTGTTCCGTAGACATGATGATTTCGGGCCATCAAGTCGGGGATCTCTGACACTCGGGCAGGGTCCATGATGCAGTCCGTGATGACACCATTGTTTCGCATGATTTCCACCGCTGCCACTCGCCCGCCATTTAGGGTGGGGACGAGGCGTTGAGACAGAGTGGCTCGGAGTACGCTCGCGAGTTGAGACCGTATCTGCCGCTGGTGATGGGGGGGGAAGAAACCGACGAGCCGATTGATGGTCTCTGCGGCATCGAGGGTGTGCAGAGTGCTAACCACGAGGTGTCCTGTTTCCGCAGCGTTCATGGCAACTTCAACAGTCTCCTTATCGCGCAACTCTCCGACCAAGATCACATCGGGGTCTTGGCGCAGCGCAGCACGAAGGGCGTTTGCGAAGGAGAGCGTGTCAGACCCAACCTCTCGCTGGTTGATGACGGATCTGCTGTCCGTGAAGACGAACTCGATAGGGTCCTCAATGGTGACAATGTGGTGCGCATGGTTGCGGTTGATGTGCTCAATCATGCCGGCCAGGGTTGTACTCTTTCCTGAACCTGTGATGCCGGTGACAAGAACCAATCCCCGCGGCTCTTCTGCGATGGTGCGAACGATATCGGGGAGCTGGAGCTCGTCGATGGTCTTGATCTTTTCAGGAATGACGCGCAGCACCATTCCCAGCGCGTGTCGTTGCCGGAAGACGTTGATTCGAAACCGGCCGGTATCGTCGAGGCGCCAGCTCAGGTCCAGCTCTAGGTTGGCCTTAAAGCGTTCTCTCTGAGCGGGCGTCATCAGATCCCAGGCCATCTTGCCGAGGCGTTCACCGGGGATGGCCATTGCACCCTCGAGGGGAGTCATTTGGCCATTGACACGAATCATAGGGCGGGCGCCAGCCTTCAGGTGAAGGTCAGATGCGCCCATGCGAACGGCGGTACGACAGAGGTCCTTGAGTTCCATCCTCTGAGGTTACACCAAAACAAACTCGGCGTCGGAGTCGTTAACCACTCCGACGCCGACAAACAGAGCTGTTCTCTTAGGCTTCGCCAGGCGCGTCGTTCGCCACCATCGGAACTCCGATGCCGTGGTGGCTCAGGATGTGCATCCGGAGCGCGTCACCCTTGTCGCTGTTTTCCGCGAGAAACTGACATGCGTTGTCACGACCCTGACCGATGCGCTCTTCTCCGAGCGAGTACCACGAGCCAGCCTTTCGAACCACGCCCATATCAGAGCCAAGGTCCACCAATTCGCCCATCATGTTCACGCCCTTGCCGTAGAGGATGTCAAACTCGGCCTGGCGGAAGGGTGGGGCCAACTTATTCTTGACGACCTTCACTCGCGTGCGGTTTCCGATTGACTCTCCGTTGACCTTGATGGACCCGATGCGTCGGATGTCCAGGCGAACCGAGGCGTAGAATTTGAGTGCATTACCGCCACTCGTGACTTCAGGGCTTCCAAACATCACCCCGATCTTCACCCGCAGTTGGTTGATGAAGAGCATCGCGGTGTCTGACTTGTGAATGGCTGCGGTGAGTTTACGCATGGCTTGGCTCATCAGGCGTGCCTGCGCGCCAGGTGTTGCATCACCCATGTCTCCATTGAGCTCGGCCCGCGGAACAAGAGCGGCCACGGAGTCAACGACCACGATGTCGATGGCGTTGGAGCGGACGAGCGTTTCTGCA
>CAZKOI010000267.1:0-5237 GCA_964554315.1 uncultured Enterobacterales bacterium
CCAAGCGAAGCCGCCAACATCACCGCGCTGATGGTCATCATAATGTTCTCCTGTTGGACAAAAGTGTATCGGGCGCCGGTTTGTAAACCCCGATTAAGCCGCTCATTCCTAAGCCCCAACCCCTCGTCAGGCAAACCTCCGAGGCTCGACCAAGGCACCAAAAAAAACCCGCGCCGAGGCGCGGGTCTAGGTGGTGGAGGTAAGGGGACTTGAACCCCTGACCTTCTGACTGCCAGTCAGATGCTCTCCCAACTGAGCTATACCCCCGTTGGACGCGACTCCCGTCGCGGTGTCCACATCTATTACAAGGCACGGGCGGATGCAAGGCACCGCCTATTCTTCTCCAAAATCACCCCGATCCGCCCTCGGGTCCGCCGCCTCGGCGATTCGCTTGTCCAAGGCATGGATGTGATCCATGTGCGCAAGCAGCCCTGGGTGGTCAAGCTCGCCGGCCCGATGCAAGGCAATGACCTCACGCCCGAGTTTCTCCAAGCGCTTGCTTCGATCCTTTCGAAGCTGACGGAGCTCGAGCTGGTGGCGCCCACGCTCCTGAGCGCGCCCAATCTCCACCTTTCCTCGTGACGAGACGTACTCTATCAACTCTCGGAGAAGAGTGACTACGGAGTCCGCGGGGAGTGAGTCTCCCCTCTCCTGTACGGGCTCGTCACTTGGCATCGCCGCCCTCTGCCGGCTTCGCGCTCGAGCTACTCCCCTTGCCCTTCGGCTTAGCGTTCCAGATTTTCGTCGCCAACAGGAGACCCGCAAGGCTCACCGGAATCATTGAAACCGGCCACCACACCCAGTTGTCAGGGTTAGCCGCGATCTCCTTCATTGTATCGTCTGGCAGAATGAATCCATAGGTGATGGACATGGCGGCAGTGCCTGCGTAGACGAAGCCATCGATGATGCCGACGACGACACCGACGTTCTTCTTTCCGCCAAAGTCCATTGAAGCCGTCCCACTCAGCATGCCGTGAACACCGATTACGCAGACGCTCATGAGGATGACGAGCCATGGCAGGAAGGCCGTCTGGTAGGTCAACGTCATGACCACCGATCCGATCAACATGCCGCCGTACAGAATCGCTGCCACAGGACCCCGACGGGATTGGAAGACCCGGTCAGAGATGATGCCAGCGACCACACCGCCAAGGATCCCAGCACAACACAGCAGCATTCCCCAGTTTTCGTAAACAAACGAAGCCTTGAGGCCAAGTGCGACGTCGGTTTGCTTCGCGTAAGACCGGAACCATTGCATGATCGCCTGGCGTAAGAAGCCTGAGCAGAACTCAATGCTGGCAATGGTGACGATGATGGGATTGCCGAGCATCAACTTGAAGACAGCCACGGCTCCCAGTCGGGGACCATCATCGCCAGACGACGCATCGGCGGTATCGAAGTCATCGTACCCCGCCTCGCCAGGCGTGTTCTTGACGACGAACGCATCAATCAACCAGAACACAAACAGAAGCAATGTCGGGATGAAGAAGAGCTGCTCGAGGTCCAAGTTCTCGATGATCATGTAGCCCACATCAAAGGCAAAGTAGATGCCGAGCGAGATCAAGATTCCAAAGATGGCACCGAACACACCGCGCTCACGAACGTGGAACCAAGGTGCATTGCACTTCACGATAGAGACAGCACCAAAGCTCTGGAAGTACATGTTTAAGGCGTAGAGGACGGAGAATATCGTGGTCAGGTTGGAGGCTAGGTCATCGCGACTGAACCCCAGGAAGCCGCCTCCATCAACGATGCCCCAAGTCACGAGGCCCATCAGCAGGTTCATGACGGCCGCGCCGCCCGCACCCACGAGGATGGCAAACTTTCCGCCGAGGCTGTCCGTCAGCGGTCCGTTGATCAGGAAGGACGAACCATAGACCGCTGTGCCCCAGAAGAAGATGGTGGCAAAGTCGCCGTTGGTCATCATCGGTGCACCATTGAAGTCAATGTCACCGAAAGCGTGCTGGCTCACCTTGATGTTGTACCTCCCCATGTAGAGGAAGGCATAGGTGAGCCCGAGCGGCAGCCAGTTGAACACCCGACGCCGCCGAAACTGGGATGA
The DNA here is from genome assembly GCA_964554315.1 of uncultured Enterobacterales bacterium. GTDB lineage: Bacteria > Myxococcota_A > UBA796 > UBA796 > UBA796 > UBA796. The sequence continues at coordinate 2,063 of CAZKOI010000267.1, forward strand.
ATGTTCGACCCCCTCAACCTTGGGAAGGCGACCCAGCACAAAGATGACCACCACCAACAAGATGGCGATAGGCATGAACTTATCTAACCAAACAGGCATGACGCCTCCTCTTAGTCAACTCGCTGCATTCTCGGGTCGGTCGGCGGAACAACGACTGTTCGGGACGCACGCTCAATTGCAGCCTCAAAAATAGTTTGGTCCATCTGGACAACGCCCTCAGGCTGAAAGCCTAAGTTGTAACCCCACTGCTCCGCAATGTAGCTGTTGGTTGCCATTCGGTATCGGCGCTGGGGGTCCAACCGCTCCTTGCCCACACTCAACTGGAGCAGATCAGGCGCACCCGCCCGAACACGCCACTTCGCTTCAACACCAGAGAGCTGCATGACGGGGTGACGACCAGAGAGTTCTGCCGCCGCATTCTTGAGCATGAGCCCCACCAACTGCTCGCCTGTCACCTCGAAGTAAACCAGTGCATTGCCGAAAGGAAACACATTGTAGAGCTCACCTCGCTCCAGCGGACCCTCAGGTAAGTCGGCCCTCAGGCCGCCCGGGTTGTACAGCCCAACGTCCGCTTCTGCCGCGAGACGCACGGTATCGGCGGCCCAACGTCCAATCGTGGATTCCGGTCCCCGACGTTCGAGACCTCCGCCCGACACCTCACCGACAACCTCTCCAAAGTGGGCTGCGACCCGTTCACTCCACGTCTTCTCGAGCTTCAGCGATTCCTCGTGAGGCTCCTCCGCAGGAAGTCGGAGATCCCGGAGCTCTGCCTCAAAGTTGACGATGCGACCATCTTCAACCCTCAGTTCGGCCACGCCAAGCTGCCGCGCGTAGCAGCCTGCCTGCACGATCCAGGTGTCCTCAACGCGGACAGGCTCAGTCAACGCCGTGTGGGAGTGTCCTCCGACAATCAGGTCGATGCCCCTGACTCGTCGGGCGAGGTCCTTGTCCTCTTCGAGCCCAATGTGAGTGAGCGCTACGACGAGATCGACCTGAGGCTCCAGGATGGCGACCTGCTCTTGCGCCACTTCAACCACATCTCGAACATTCATCTTCGCGACTGCACCCGATGCCGTGAGCCGTCCCAAGCTGCTGGTGGTGAGCCCAAAAACACCAATGGTGAGGCCATTCCGCTCAAAAATCGCGTGGTCCTGGACCCCCACGATTCCGGGAGCGCCTGAGCCGTCCACAGCGTCCAAGTTCGCCGACAAGACCGGGATTTCACTCGAGCTAACAATCTTCGAGATGTGCTCGTAGCCGATGTCGAACTCATGGTTTCCCAAGACCCAGGCATCCATCCCCGCTGTCTCCATCAAGTCCAGCATCGCCCCGCCTCTCGCACCACGGACCTCGAACTCCATCAGCGGTGTTCCCGTCATGATGTCTCCGCCGTCGAGAACCAGCACCGCATCGTCACCATGAATCTTGTGCAGCGAGGCCACCTGACTTCCGATCGCACCAAACCCTCCAATGTCAGGGGCGCCATCGATCCACTCGGCTCGACTCGGCCCGTAGTGGGCGTGGAGGTCGTTGGTATGGGCCACCACGAGCTTGCCCGGTGGGGCCGAAACCGGAGTCTCTGGTGGAACCACATGCTTGCATCCGACAAGCCAGAGCCAAAACCCAATCAAAGCGCGCTCACCTTCGCGATGAGGGCGTCTAAGTCGTCACCGCTCATGGGCCCCTCGAAGCGATGCAGGACATCTCCGGTGCTGCTAACCAGCCAAGTCTGAGGGACTTGCTTGAGCTTGACCCCCAACGTCTTGAAGAAATGCTGAGGCGTTCCTCTGGCGACAAGGTGCCTCCAACCTGGCCCGAGCACGTGGGCGTTACTGCTGACATCTCTCAACGCAGCTTCGGCGTCACCCCCCTCAAATGAATCCCAGCTGATCGCGATGTTCTTCACACCGGACCGGGCGGCTAAGGTGGCCATTTGGTCTGCTTCGTCCACACAGGACTCGCACCATGTCGCCCAGTGGTGAACCACCGCGGGGCCGTCAACCACCACTCTCTTGATGGCAGCAGCACCCAAAATCTCGGGAGGATCCTCGTCCCCGGCCAACTCACCGGCCTCGGGTCCGTGTGACCACGCATCGCTATCGAGAGGGGGCTGCACGGGTCGGTCACCGTACCGCTCAAACAACTCATGGCGAGCAACAACCGCCGACACCTGAAGCGCGATCTGCTTTCCGATGGTTCTAATAAAGCTCATCCCCACCTCCCTCTGCTCCATAGCCTGCCGCACCTGAGCGTGCCGGTCCCAAGCCCAAGACAAACGCCACAGCGTCGTCTACAATCCCGAGATGCGTTGGATACTGATGGCCATAGGACTCGGTGGATGCGGCAAAGGTGTTTCACCGACGGAACAAGAACCTGACCGCGAGGCATACAGCCGGAGCTGCAGCGACACCTTGGCCTGCTCCGCTTCGGACGGGACACGCCAGTGCCAGGAGGACTACCTCCCGACCAACGACCAGCGCCACCTGGAAGAGCCCATCGATTACGCTGTTTACCCACCCGCAGGAGGGCCCCACTATCGCTGCTGGTGGGACTGGGGGGTGTTCACCGAGGCCGTCCCAGAGGAACGCTGGGTTCACAACCAAGAGCATGGCGGCGTTGTCTTCTTGTACAACTGCCCCGATGGGTGTGATGCGGAGGTTGAGGAGCTCGTGAGCGCGCTCGGAGACCGCGAGAGGGTCATCATCAGTCCCAACACGAACATGGCGTGGCGCTTCGCTGCCTCCGCTTGGGAGTACCGAATCATGATGAACTGCCTGGACATCGCCGCCATGGAGTCCTTTTACGAGAGCCACTTTGCCAATGGCCCGGAGGATGTGGCGTCCATGGCACCCTCGGGATGTATGGAAGACGAAGCCGACTCCGGCGCACCTGACACGGGGAGCAGCGGGAGCGGCCGCTAGAGGCCATCCTCTCCGGCCTTAGCCTCGCCCCAAACCGTCCACTCGCCGTCCACCTGTCGATAGACCATCGACGAGATTGGGTGTGACGTTTCGGCCGCCATCTTGGCCACGCCAACGCTTAAAATTTGGTCGAGACTGGGGTTACCCGGCACCCAGGCTAAGACCACTCCTGGCTGAGGCCACGCGACCACCAATGGCACCGCTGAAACGGCTTCCAGCAAACCCGGCTGCACATAGAAGAGACCTTCTCGACC
>CAZKOI010000268.1:0-5216 GCA_964554315.1 uncultured Enterobacterales bacterium
GACGCGCTTTCGCTTGGCGCGGCCGAGGTGCTGCCGGTGGGTGACGACATGAGAGTGGCTCGCGCACGAATCAGCAGGGTCATGATGAACAGGGTCCGCTTTCAGACCGATAGCCGCAGAACGGACCGAGACACCTTGACCGGGCTTCCATCGCGACAAGCCTTTCTTGGACGCCTTGAGGAAGAGTGGAAGCGCGCGCAGGAGAAGGGAGCTGCGCTGGGTATAGCGTTGCTGAATATAGACGGATTCAAGGCCTTCAACCGTGCTCATGGCTACGTTACCGGCGACCAGGTCCTCGTGGAGATTGCACGCGGTCTCCAGCGGTCTACAGGAGGGCTGGGCAGCCTGCTCGCTCGCTTCGGCGGCAACGAGTTTGTGGTGTTGATCTCTGAAGCCGATGTCCACGGCGTGGAAGAAGTGGCCCGGACAATGGTGGAGGTGGTCCAGCAGGCAGACGTTCTCAATGGTGCTGCCGAGTCGGCGCAAGCTCTGACCGCCAGCATGGGGGTTTACGTTGATGTGCCGTCAGCGGACGGCTCGATGTACGACCTCGTCGACGGGGCTCACCGCAATCTGGCGGAGAGGCGCACAAAGCGCTGACCTTCAGTCACTTGGCGTGGAGGCGTGCCTAAGCCGGGCGTAGAGGCGTTTCATCTTCATGGCGTCGTCCGCGGGCGTACCCAAGACACGAGCCCCAGCAGCAACATCTCGCATCACTCCCGACTGTGCCCCTACGCGAGCATGGGCACCGATCTGTGTGTGCTCCACCACCCCAACTTGGCCGCCCATCATGACGTGGTTGCCGACCTCAACCGATCCACTGAGGCCGGTCTGTGCGGCCAAGACAACGCCCTCACCGAGGAGGCAGTTATGTCCGATATGGACCAGGTTGTCGAGCTTCGCGCCTCGCCCGATGTGGGTCTGTCCTAAGAAGGCGCGATCCACCGTTGCGTTGGCGCCGATCTCGACATGGTCCTCGATAACGACCCGGCCGCGATGCGGAACACGCACCAAGCCAGAGGATGTCTCATGAAGACCGAAGCCCTCGGCACCGATGACGCAGCCGGCGTGAAGAACGCAGTCTGCGCCCACGATGGTCTCGGGGTACAGCACGACCCGCGGGTAGAGGACGGTTCGAGGACCCACCTCACACCCCGCCATGACCACAGCACCGGCGTGGATGGTCGCCGTTGCGTGGATGAAGGCCGACTCGTCGACCACCGCAGAGGGATGAACATAGGGCACCTGTTCCACGGGGAACATCTTCTCAATTAATAGGATGAAGCTCAGCTTTGGGTCATCGACAACGATGCAGGTGCGATCTGCGATGGGGGTAGAGCAGAGCAAGACCCCCGCAGCGGTGTTGAGCTTACCGCCGGTGAAGAAGGACACATCGGTGGCGCAGGCCTCCGAGAGAGTAGCGAGACCGGTCCAGCGCACATCGGGGCCGTGGTGCTGGCCCTCGAGCCATTCTGCGAGATGGCGGGAGCTGCGGTCTCGCGTCACGGACGAAGCCGGTCCATCATCCGTGGGAAGGGCACCGTCTCGCGGATGTGGCGAATGCCGCAGAGCCAGCAGACCAGTCGCTCCAAGCCGAGTCCGAAGCCGCCGTGTGGAACAGAGCCATAGCGACGAAGGTCCAGGTACCACTCAAAGTGTTCTTGGTTCAGGCCATGCTCTGCGATCTTACGAAGCAGTACCTCCTCGGAGTCTTCCCGTTGACCCGATCCGATGATCTCGCCGTAGCCCTCGGGTGCGAGCATGTCCATGCCGAGGACGCGGGCAGGGTTTTCAGGGTCTTCCTTCATGTAGAAAGCTTTCACGGCGGTGGGGTATCGGTGGACCATGATCGGTCGGTCGTACTGCTGCGTTAGGCAGGTCTCATGGGGCGAGCCAAAGTCGTCTTCGGGATCGACGGGCTCCCCGAGCGAGGCCAGCTGCTCACAGGCCTGGTCGTAGCTCATTCGCGGAAAGGGCTTCTGGACGTTCTCGAGGACGCTGATGTCTCGCTCGAGGACCTCGAGGTGGGCTCGGCCTCCGTTATCGAGGACGTACTTCACGACCTCCACCATGAAGTCTTCGGCGAGGTCCATGATGTCATCGATGTCGGCGTAGGCCACCTCGGGTTCGACCATCCAGAATTCCGTGAGGTGCCGCCGAGTCGAGGACTTCTCGGCCCGAAAGGTGGGGCCGAAGGTATAGGTCTTACCAAAAGCCATCGCCCCAGCCTCTTGGTACAGCTGACCCGACTGGCTGAGGTAGGCGGGCTGACCAAAGTACTCGGTCTCGAACAGCGTCGACGTTCCCTCGCAGGGGTTCGGCGTGAAGATCGGCGAGTCCAGGAGCAGGTAGTCCCGGGTGTCAAAGTAATCTCGGATAGCGCGGACACAGAGGTGTCGAACCTTCAGGATGGCGTGCTGCCTCTTGGAGCGCATCCAGAGGTGTCGGTGATCGTGAAGGAACGCAGGCCCGTGCTCTTTGGGGCTGATGGGGTACCCGGTCACCGCTTGGTGTACCGTCACGCCCGTCACCTTCATCTCGAAGCCGCCCTTGGCGCGCTCGTCCGCGTGGATGGTGCCGCTCAAGCTCAAAGAGCTCTCCTGTCCGAGACGACGAAGAGAGTCGAAGACGTCCTCTCCAAGCTCGGCCTTCTTGGCCACACACTGGATGATGCCAGTTCCGTCCCGAAGCTGCGGGAAGGCGATCTTGCCGGAGCCACGGATGTTGTAGAGCCAACCGTTGAGGGTCACCTCTTGATCGACGAATTGAGCGATGTCAGCGATGGTAGCTTGGGTCGACATGAGGCCTCCGGGAGGGGCCGTCTTAACACTGCGTGCGTCCGATGGCCCCCTAGGACTCTCTGTCGATTCCGTGCTTCCTCATCAGGCGCGTGATCGTCTTGCGGTCCATGTCCGCTGAGCGGGCCGCCTTCGACACGTTTCCATCGAAACGGTCGAGTAGATCGATCAGATACTGCCTCTCGAAGGCTGTGATCAGCTTGTCCTTGGCATCCTTGAAGGACATGGCTGCGGGCGGGGTGCTCTCAGGGGGCCTAGAGGCGTCCGCACCGGGAGGGGTATGCCGTGAAGAAGCGGCCTTCATGGCCTCGGGGAGAGCGGGGAGGTCGATGACGCTGCCGTCGCAGAAGGGCAGCGCTCGCTCGATGACGTTGCTGAGCTCCCGAACGTTTCCCGGCCAGCGGTAGCGCTCGAAGAGGTCCAACACATCCGCGCTGATGGCGCTGACGTTCGCGTTGTGCGGCGAGCGCTTGAGCAGGTGTTGGGCGAGGACCGGCACATCTTCGGCGCGCTCCCGCAGCGGTGGCATGGTCATCTCGACCACGGCCAGCCGGTAGTAGAGATCCTCGCGAAAGCGTCCCTCCTCGACCTCCGTTCGGAGATCTCGGTTGGTGGCAGCGACCACGCGGACGTCGATGGCCATGGTCTTATTGGCCCCCACTCGACGCACCTCACGCTGCTCAAGGACGCGCAGCAGCTTGGGCTGCAGCTCGAGCGGTAGCTCCCCGATTTCATCCAAGAATATGGTGCCTCCGTTCGCCTGCTCAAACACGCCAGGCCGAGCCTCGATCGCTCCTGTGAATGCACCGCGGTTGTGACCGAACAGCTCGGACTCGATCAACGCCTCTGGAGCCGCGCCGCAGTCGAAGACCACAAAGGGTCTCTCTCGTCGACTCGAGCGCGTGTGGACCGCTCGGCTGGCCAGCTCCTTGCCCGTGCCGGTCTCTCCCGAGATGAGGACGGTGAGGTCCGTCGGCGCCACTCGCTCGAGGATCCCAAAGACCTCTCGCATGGGCATAGAGCGACCGATCAAGCGCTCGAAGCTCTGAGCCTCGGATGGTTCGACGTCAATGACTTCGTCGGCGGTGGTGAAGCTCAGCTCTGTGCGGCCGACTCGAAACAACGTGTCTGCGCCTAAGAAGACCTCCCTGGCCTGCACCTGGCCCACGAAGGTGCCATTCATCGATCCCAGGTCCTTCAGGACGACGCCGTCGCGCCCACGACGAATCTCCGCATGGCGTCGGCTGACGGTGGGGTCGGTCAGGACGATATCGGCGGTCTTGCTCGAGCCGATCTGGATGACGTCCCGCTCCATGGTCCATGACGCCCCGCGCTCGGGCCCCGAGACGCACCGGATGAGCGCGCGACGAATATGAATCCGTCGGGGGTTGGAGAGCGCGATGGCGGAGGTGATGTCGCCCATCGATGAGGGATAACCTGACCAGCGGCGAGCACAGGAATTTCAAGCAGGATTAGTTAGAGTCTGTGGGTGTAAACATCATCAGCTATGCTGGTGCGGCCCGCGGAGGAGAGACATGATGTGGTGGAGTGTGATTGGGGCGGCAATGGCCGGTGATGTGGTCATCAACGAGGTCATGGTCAACCCGATAGGTTCGGATGGTGACTCCGAGTGGATAGAGTTGCTCAACGTCTCCGAGGAGCCCGTGGCGCTCTCGGGGTGGAGACTCCGATGGGCCGTCTCTGCTTCGACAGGCGGTGAGCATGTCTTCGGGAGCTCGTTGATTCGTCCCGGGGATCACTTTGTGATCTCGGGCGAAGGGGTCGGGGGCGGTGACGTCTTGGCCGTTCTCGATCTCGGTAACGCCAGCTCAAACGCGGACATGATTCAGCTCATTGATGCGGATGGGGCGGTGGTGGACACCCTGGTGTACGGTACGACCAACACGGACGGCTGGGTCGATGACTCGGGGGAGGTCGCCACCTCTCTCGCGCCGAAGCCGAGCGAGGGCGAGAGCCTGTCTCGCATTCCAGATGGCGTTGACTCCGATGCCTGCGGTGATGACTTTATGGGAACGGACGATCACACCATCGGTGGCCCTAACGAGGAACCGATGGTCGACACCGACGAGCCCGCGGACGATCCCGGGGATGATCCTGTAGAAGACTTCGAGCCGTCGGCCTGCCCAGGTGCTGAGGCCATCAAGCTCAACGAGGTGATGGTCAACCCCGACGGCGCAGACCCCGGACAAGAGTGGATAGAGATCTACAACGCGGGTGCGGTCTCGGTCTCTCTTAGCGGTTGGTCGCTGGTGGGTGGAACCAGCTCTTTTGGGCTTCAGCATGCCTTTGACGCCTCGGTGGAGCTGGCTGCGGGCGGGCACCTCTTGGTGGGCGGAGACCTGGTACCGGGTGCCGACGTCTTGGCCGACCTCAACCTCGGGAATGCGTCCTCCAATG
>CAZKOI010000269.1:0-5196 GCA_964554315.1 uncultured Enterobacterales bacterium
TGCATCGGGCCTAGAGGCGGTCAATCAGGCGTTCAGGGCGGCCCGCTGCGGAGATGGCGAGGTCTTCATTGCGGGTGGTGTGGAGGCCATGTCTCGTGCACCGTACTCCATGCCGCGCGGACCCAACCTGCCCAAGGCGGGCAACGCCACCTTGTGGGACACCTGCCTGGGTTGGCGCTACCCGAACCCAAAGATGGAGGCGATGTTTCCACTGGAGGCGATGGGATGCACGGCCGAGAACATCGTCGATCAAATGGCGATCTCGCGCGAAGATCAGGATGCCTTTGCTTTGGCCTCTCATCGGAAGGCCGTCGCCGCCCAGGAGCGGGGCGCCTTCCAGGCAGAAATTGTACCCATCTCGGCGCCCAAGGGTCGCAAGGAGACTGTCGTCGTGGATCGCGACGAAGGTCCACGAGGGGATACGACGCTCGAGCGACTCGCCACGCTTCGACCGGCGTTCAGGGACGGGGGAACGGTCACCGCTGGGAACTCCTCGACGCTCAACGACGGTGCGTGCGCGATGATCGTGGCCACCCGTGAGCGAGCCGAGGCCCTGGGCCTTGTTCCCGTGGCTCGGCTCGTGGCCTGCGCTGCAGCGGGTGTCGACCCGACGGTCATGGGCCTGGGCCCGGTCCCAGCCACCCGAAAGGCCTTGTCTTTGGCGGGGTGGACGCTGGACGAGGTTGACCTCATCGAGCTCAATGAGGCCTTTGCTGCCCAGTCCCTGGGTGTGATTCGAAGCCTCGGCATCGATGAGGCCAAGGTCAATGTCAACGGCGGAGCGATAGCGCTTGGACACCCGCTGGGTTGTTCCGGCGCACGAATCCTCACGACGCTCATCCACGCGATGCAGGAGAGGGGCGCGCGGCGCGGCCTTGCAACCCTCTGCGTCGGTGTTGGACAAGGCGTCAGTACACTGGTGGAGGCCATCGATGGCTGAGAGAGCGTTTGATAATGTGGCGATCATTGGTGCAGGGACGATGGGGCATGGCATTGCCCAAGTCTGCGCCATGGCGGGGATGGAGGTTCGGATGTTTGATCTGCAGGACGCCGCACTGCAGCGAGGACTCGATAAGGTTCACGCCAACCTCGACAAAGGCGTCGAGCGAGGCAAGGTCTCCGCCGATGAAAGAGACGCGACCTTGATTCGGCTCGCGGGCACGACCGACCTCGAGACGGCGGTCGATGGCGCTGACTTAGTGATCGAGGCCGTTCCAGAGAAGCTTGAGCTCAAGCGCGCGCTGTTCTCGGAGGTCGAGGCGTTAGTCGATGACCATGCGGTGCTGGGCACCAACACCTCGAGCCTGAGTGTGGCGAAGATTGCAGAGGTCTTGAAGCGACCGGAGCAACTGGTGGGTCTGCACTTCTTCAACCCGGTTCACATCATGGCCCTCCTCGAGGTCATCTCGCATCCCGGCACGGCAGACTCCGTTATCGAACAGATCAAGGCGTTTGGGGCGGAGATCGGCAAGGAGTGCATCTACGTCAAGGACTTCCCTGGCTTCGCCACGAGTCGTCTGGGTGTTTGTCTCGGCATGGAGGCCATACGGATGCTCGAGCAGGGTGTCGCATCCGCGGCTGACATCGACACCGCAATGGTGCTCGGGTACCGCCACCCGGTCGGCCCGCTGAAGCTCACGGACATGGTGGGCTTGGATGTGCGCCTTCACATCGGAGAGTATCTGGCCAGCGAGCTGGGCAACCCAGCCTTCAAGCCCCCGGCTCTGATGGTGGAGATGGTGGAGGCCGGTCGGCTCGGGAAGAAGAGCGGTCAGGGCTTCTACCGCTGGGACTGATCAGCGGCCCGCTGGCATCAGCAGGATGTGGACCTGCCCTTCGTCTTCGCCGCCCGGTGCGTCGCCTGGCGCACCAATCGCCAAGTCTTCGCGCCCGTCGCCATTCATGTCAAAGCCGGACCGGATCAAGGCGCCGAAGTTGTCGCCATCGAGGCGACCGTTGAAGTGAGCGCCGGCCTGCGATGCAGTCAAAGCGCTGCCCATGATCTCGGACCCGAAGAAGATGTAAACGTGCCCCTCGGAGTCGGCTTCGCCCTCGCCAGGGTAATACTCGTCGGGGGCACCGATGATCAGATCGTCGGTGCTGTCGTCGTCGAGGTCCCCGATAGCCAGACCAATGCCGAAGCCGCTCGCATCGTCGTTGCCGGTAATCGTGAGGTCGGCATCAATGGTCTCGTGACTCCCTCCGCTGAGGTCGGCTGAGCTGTAGAACAGGTGCACAGACTCGGTGCCCGCCGATGCGATCGCGAGGTCGACAGCGCCGTCGCCGTTGATATCGCCCACCTCTCCGGCACTCCATCGCCCGACCTGTGCGTCTGCGACCTCTCCGTAGATCTGAATGTCCTTGTCGAACTGGGCCGTCTGCACGGGGGGTGGTGGTGCTGCCGAGCCGTTCATGACGAAGATAGAGCCGGTCCTCGCCTCGGGGTGGTCGTCGCCATAGGCGCCGATGAACAGGTCGTCATAGCCGTCCGCGTTCGCATCTCCACCGCTGAGCTGCGACCCCACGTAGTCGTACGCATGGCGCCCATCCACCCTCCAGTCGTTATCCATCAGCAGGTCGAAGTCACCGCCGAGCAGGGTGTCGCCGTTGAAGACGAAGACCCGGCCTGTCTCGCTCGAGCCATGGCGGGAGTCCGCGTACACGATGTCGCTAAAGCCATCGCCGTTGTAGTCGAGGTGTGACAACACGCGAGGATAGTCGTCCTCGGCGCCGGTGAAGCGAAGGTCAGCGTCGACGCAGGAGACCGGGCCCGAGAGGAGGTCACCATCGATGACGCACATGGCATAGCCGCCGATGGCGTCGGTCCCTCCCATGACGAGGTCCGCCTTCGGAGATCCGATGTGGTCGACCTGATGACTGCCCATGGCGCCCATCCAGTTGCCTGCAGCGGCGCCGGAGAAGCGCGCAGCAGCCACGTCATCGGCATCTCCAATGAGCGTCCACGGTAGGGCTCCATCGAGCAGGTAGGCGGCGCCCTCTTCCGCGTAGCCGCCCATGTCGCTGGCCACGATGAGATCGTCTCGTCCATCGCCGTTCATATCGCCGCTGCTGATCCCGTTCTCGTACCCAAGACGGACGGCGGCGTCCGCGCCCACCACTAGGGTCGAGAAGCCCATGACCATAAAGTTGTCGATGCCGCCCACGCAGTTGTCATCGATGCCATTCCAGGCCTCCATGGTCCCGGGGCTGACCGCAGGGTCTTCGTCGTCGCAGTCCAGGCCCCCGTACAGGTCGGAGGCGAAGGAGTCGCCGTCCATGTCGTAGTCATCCTCGCCTCCGCAGTCCGAGTCGACCCCGTCATACCAGAGGTCGAGGGCGGTGGGGTTGACCCCGGGGTCCTCGTCGTCGCAGTCCAGCCCCCCGTGGATATCGATCTCGAAGGAGTCGCCGTCTTTGTCAAAGTCCGAGAGTCCGTCGCAGTTTCCATCAACGCCGTCGTACCAGATCTCTTCGATGCCGGGGTTTTGGTCGGGGTTGGAGTCGTCGCAGTCCTCCGCATTATCGATGTAGCCATCGGGGGGAGAGCAGGTGAACACGGAGATGTCTTCGTTGCCGTAGCCATCCCCGTCAGCGTCCCGCCACCAGGTCATTGCGCCTTCCGCGCCCGCCTCATCAATGACGCCGTCACAGTTGTTGTCGACGCCGTCACAGACCTCCGGGGCCATTGGGAAAATCCAGGGGTCATGGTCGTCGCAGTCGCCATCGAGCTCGGTGTGCCCGTCCTCATCCCAATCGATTTCCAAGCAAGGCTCGTTGGTGAGGCCAGGTGTGCCGTGGTCTCCACCCGGCAGGAGCGTCGTGGATGCACACCAGACAGAGCTAAACACGGCCGTTTCAGGGTCCACGTAGTCCAAGTCGATGCTGAGTGACCGACCGACCTGTACCGGCCAAGAACGACTGTAAGAGAGTGATCCGATGGTTGTGCCCAGCAGGTCGATTCGCGCGTTGTCAGACTCATGACTGAAGGAGAAGTCATCCCAGCTGTAGACGAAGTCAACCGGTATGCCACCGTTCGACTCGGGGTCGCCGTTCACGCCGAGCACGGCGAAGTCGCCCGCAGGAACGATGAGCGAGGCGTCCACGATGAAGCCGTCCCCGTCAGCATCAACGACCTCCCACCCCACCATGTCGATGTCAAAGTCGGTGCGGTTGTGAACCTCGAAGTACTCTCCGTCCCACTCGGACGTAAGAAGCGGCGTCACCATGACCTCGCTGATGACGATGTCGCCGGGCCAGATGTGGTCCTCGTCGACAAAGCCGTCGCAGTCTTGGTCGACCAGGTCTGCTATCTCGGAGGCAGACGGGGAGATGGCGTCGTCATCGTCGTTGCAGTCGTCGCCCCCAAAGTCGCGGTGGTCGTGGCCATCGCGGTCGGCATCGGAGTCGCTCCAGCCATCGCAGTCACTGTCGACGCCGTCGTATGGGGTATCGACAGCCCCGGGGTGAATGGTGCCCTCGATGTCGTTGCAGTCATCGCCTCCAGCGAAGGTCGCGTCGTGTCCGTCCATGTCTTGGTCAAAGTCGGACGTTCCCGAGCAATCCGCATCGATGCCGTCGTACCATGTGTCCGGCGCCTCAGGGTGGATGATGGGACTGAGGTCGTTGCAGTCGTCGCCGCGTGCGCTGTCGCGTGTGCCTGAGCTTGCGCAGGAGCACTCGGGCTCACCGGCGCCGTAGCCGTCGCGGTCGGCGTCAACAAACCACTCGATGCAGTCGGCGGCATCCGCCTCATCGATTTCACCGTCGCAGTCGTTGTCGACGGCATCGCAGAGCTCCTCAGCCGCGGGAGAGACGGAGGGGTTGGTGTCGTCGCAGTCTCCTGCCGCCTCGGTGTAGCCATCACCGTCATCATCGGCTCCGCCCGTCTCTTCATCGATGATGGTGTCGCAGTCGTTATCGACACCATCGAAGACCTCGACTGCCCCCGGGTGGATGGCGTCGTCGGTGTCGTTGCAGTCGGTGCCGCCCTCGACGGAGGCGTCGTCGTAGCCGTCGCCGTCTTGGTCGTAGTCGGAGAGGCCGTCGCAGTTGCTGTCGATGCCGTCGTACCAGGTCTCTGTTGCCTCGGGGTGGACGGCATCGTCGGTGTCGTCGCAGTCGGTGCCGCCCTCGACGGAGGTGTCGTCGTAGCCGTCGCCGTCTTGGTCGTAGTCGGAGAGGCCGTCGCAGTTGCTG
>CAZKOI010000270.1:0-5175 GCA_964554315.1 uncultured Enterobacterales bacterium
CGACCAGCGGACGCCGAAGGGCGGCCCGATCGTCCCGGTGCACCACCGCAAGAGCCGCGACCGCCCCCGCCCCGAGCCACACGGCATAGAGGTCATTGAGCGCCGCCATCACGAGCCCCGCCACCCACCAGCGCCACCGCTGGACCGGCGCCTCCAGCGCCACCACCACCAGCGCACCCAGCGCCAGCGTCCAGGCGTAGTTTGCGCTCTCCATGCCGTGAAAGCTCGCCACGGGTGACAGCGCCACACCGAGCCCGGCCCATGCTCCCCAGCGGAGGCGACTGCTTGCTGTGAGTCCAGCCGCGACAGCAAAGCCCACCGCGGCGTGCAGACGCCAAGCCCACACCGTGTCTTCGCCAAAGAGGGTCAGGACCGGCCACCGGAGCCAGTAGCTGAGCGGCATGTGACCGGTGAAGTGCTCGTCTAGGCCGAGCGCCAGGACCCATGTCTCCCAAGGGCTTCCCGTGAAGATGGCGACCTCATCCCCTGTGAGGTCCCGGGCGTCGATGCCGTACAGCGCCAGGCCGAAGGCCAGCAGCGCCACAGCCAGGGCGCGCCAGTGCGTCAAGCCTTCAGGCCTCCTCGCCCAGGCTGTTCTCCATGAGCTCCTCGAGCGGTACGATCTGCAGCGCGCGGGCGTGGGTGCTCTCCAGCACCACCGGTGCCGCCACCCCCGCCGCGTAGGCCGAGCGCCAGCTCGCCGCACACACGCACCACTGATCGCCATCCGTCAGCCCTGGAAAGCCATGCTCTGGAGCGGGCGTCATCAGGTCATTGCCGCGCATGGCCAAGTACTCGAGGAACGGGGTCGTCACCCGGCAGCACACGGTGTGCGAGCCGCGATCGTTCTCGTCGGTGTTGCAGCAGCCGTCGCGAAACCACCCGGTCAAGGGATCGGTCGAGCAAGGCTTGATCGGGGTTCCGAGGACATTCAACGGTGCAAGCATGGAGACTCCTAGGCTCAGAGGGACTCTAAGACATCGGAGGCCACACTGTAAGAGAAGCCCGCTCGCGCCATCGCGGCCAGGTCCTTCCGGCGACGCTCATAGCTGTCGTCCGGTGGCTGGCGATAGACCCCCAGTCGCCGCCGCCGAGCATAGGCCCTCGCGCTCGCCTTCTCAGGATCTTCTCCGTCGTCGTCCTCGTAGCCCGCCATCGCCGCCTGGATGTGCTCGAGAGAGACGCCCTTGGTTCGGAGCTTCTGCTGGATCATCCGACTGCTGGTCCCTCGACGGCGGAGCGAGCTCACCCAGAGCTGGGCGAAGCGGCCATCGTCCACCATGCCCGACTCGATCAGGGCATCCATGGCCTCGTTCACCATGGGTGCCGCCTCTCCTGCCGTGCCGCCGTGGAACGACTGGGCCCGCTTCACGCGCTTCCAGAGCAGCTCCCGAATGCGTCGCTCGCTCGACGGCCAGCGCTCTAGGTGCCGAACCGCCTCGAGCGTGAGCCACTTTACGGACAGCGGCGGCGTGGGGCGGCGCTTCTTCGGCGGATCGTCGTCAATCACGGGCACCCGTCCAGGCTGGCGATCCACTCGCGAATGACCGCCAAGCCCTCGGTGTCGACCTGTTGGGTGGCCAGGGGCGGCATCTGCCCGAGCCCACGGGTCCCCATGCGCACCGCGATCATCGAGGCATCCGGATCACCTGGACTGAGCAACAGGGCGCCCTCGACCCCCAGCCGGCCCGACTCGGGCTCCACGCCACAGGCCCCCATCGCCGATAGGGCCGTGGAGAAGCGCAGGTCCATGGCCGAGCCGCCGGTCCCGTCCGGCCGGTGACAGCTCGAGCAATTCGCGTGCAGCACGCCGCGGGCACGGGCCTCAAGGCTGGCGCCGGGATCATCGAGCGCCGGGATCTCCTCCGCGGCCATGACCGGTCCCGACAGCAGCCCGATGTGGGTGAGGGTGCTGAGCTGGTCGGCCGTGCGACCCGTGGCGTAGGTCACCTCACCGGTGAGCTGGCCCAGCTCGAGGCCGAGGGTCTGCCCCGCAGCCTGGGTGTGGCACTGCATGCACTGGGCGGTGGATGGCACCTGCCAGTGGCCGTCTGCGAGCGGAATGGCTGAGCCTCCCGGCCGGTGGGTGGCCGCCGTACCCGCCTCGTTCCAGGCGTAGCTGTAGCCCGCCCATCCGGAGGCATCGTGATGGACCATGAGCCGGGTCTCGAGTCGACGCCCGTCGCGGTAGAACTCCTTGACCAGGACCGAGCCCACCGGAAACTCCAGCTGACCGTCAGGCCCCACCGTCACCGTCTCGCCGTCCGGCACCGCCATGTAGCGCCGCTTGTCAGCCCCATCGGACCACAGCGTGGCGTTGACCTCATAGGGCACCAGTCCCTCCGCAAGCCGGGTGGGATCGGCGGGGTCCACACACCCCGTCTCGCTCAGCTGCGTCGGGATGGTCTCGACAGCCTCGCCGCTCCCGGGGATGACCTGGAGCAGGTGCCCGTCCATGAAGCTCAGGACATAGACCTCCCCCGCGCTGTCTTGCGCGAACCCCGAGAACATGCGGCCCGGCGTCGCCGCCAAGAGCGCAGACTCCGGCTCCCCCGTCAGCGGGCTCCAGGTGATGCCCCAGAGCTCCCCCGTGTAGAAGTCCGAGTACAAGACCGTGCCCTGCAGACCGGGCATGGCCGAGCCCCGATACACCGGCCCCCCGACCACCGAGGCATCGCCCGGGTTGGGGTACTCGATGATGGGGTCGATGAGACCCGGATCGTCACAGGGCGACACGGCATAGCAGTGCGTGCCCTCCTTGACGTTCCAGCCGTAGTTGCCGCCGAGCTCAATGCGATCGATCTCCTCCCACGCGTTCTGGCCGACATCCCCGGCCCAGATGTCGCCCGTCACCGGGTCGATGTGCATCGAGTAGGGATTTCGCAGCCCCCAGGCGAAGATCTCGGGTGCCCCGCCGCCGACCGCAAAGGGATTGTCCGGCGGTATGGCGTAGGGGGAGCCCCCATCCACATCGACTCGGACGATCGAGCCCAGGAGCGTGTCAGTGTCTTGTCCATGTCCGTAGGGGTCGCCGGCATAGCCCCCATCGCCGAGCGCCCAGTACAAGAAGCCATCGAGCCCAAAAGCAATGGTGCCGCCGTTGTGGTTCGAGAAGGGCTGGTCAACCTCAATGACGATGAACTCCGAGCCCTCGTCGAAGGCGCCCAGAGCATCGCTCCAGGTGTAGCGCGCGACGCGACCCCGAAGCTGCCCATCGACCGTCTCGGTGAAGTGAGCATAGAGGTAGCCGTTGTCCTGAAAGTCGGGGTGGAGCGCGAGCCCGAGCAGGCCAAGCTCAAAGCCAGAGCCCAGTCTGGGCCCGAGGTCGAGGACCTTGGTCTGCAGCTGGCTGTCGCGGTTGTTGTCGAACCGCCACACGTCGCCGTCCTGCTCGGCCACGAACCAGTACCGCTCGAGCTCAGGCTCCAGGACCATGGTCACGGGCTTGTACAAGCTCACATCTAAGAACACCCGATCGAGGGTGGCATCGAGGCCCAGCTCCGGGCGGGCGGGCGCTAAGCAGGCGGGGTTGGCCGGCCGTTCGTCAAGCCCAAAGGGGGAGGCTTCGCCCGTGTCCGAGCCGCCGGTATCGGCATCGGCGTCGGAATCGGCGTCGGAATCAGCGTCGGCGTCGGCGTCCGCATCCGCATCCGCATCCGCGTCCGCATCGGCGTCCGCATCGCCCGACTCGGCCAGCGCACAGTGGCCCCGCTCGTCACGATCAAAGCCCTCCGCACAGGCCGTGTCCGAAGACTTCTCGTCGGCGCAAGCCGCAGCGAGCATAAACATCCAGACATCTCTTCTCATGGGTTGGCTCCGTGACTGCGGGCTGAACGAATAGACAGGTCGCCCCGCAGGTGTCATCGTACCCTCTCACGGAGGCTTTATGAGCAATAAAACCCCTACCCAAACACCGGACGGAGAGACCCCAACGGTGGTGGCGGAGATCGTGTCGACCACCGAGCAGATCGGACGCAATGTGCTGGCCGCTCTGGAGGATGCCGACGCTGTGGCCGTCATTACCACCCTGGTGCCCGGGGTGGGCGCTGATCGAGTGGTGAGCGTGGGCCTCACCCAAGAACAGATGCACGAGGTGGGTGTCCTTCTCCAGCAGATCGCGGAGGAGGACGAAGAGGCCGCCCAGGACGAGCGCCGCTGCATCGGCTTCCAGTGCCGGATCGACCAGTAGATGGAGCTCTTCGCGACCTACTGCTCCGCCGAGAAGAACGCCGCTGGGGGAACGCTTCCAGCCATCGAGCGATACGACTCCGATCGAATCCGCGGGGTGGCCGCGCTCGCTCAAGGCGCTGGCGCCACCTTCGGCATCCTCTCCGGTAGCTTCGGGCTGATCCGTGCCGACCACCCGCTTCCCTACTACGACCACCTGCTGCAGCTCGACGAGGTGACCCCGCGCGCGGAAGAGGTGGCCTCGACCTTGAGCCTCTGGGGGATCACCCGCATTCGGTGGTTCAGCGTGGCCTTTGAGATGGATCCAAACGTCAGCCGGTACCGCGATGTGATGACAGCGGCAGCCGCACCACACGGCATCGAAGTCGAGCTCGCGCTGTGGGAGCCTGCAGGCACGCTGGGCCTGATCTAGCGCGCGGATCAATAAACCTCTCGCGCGGCCACAATCAAAGGTTGTACCGCCCTATTGCCCGCCCCTTTGAGGGCCTGGCGTGGTAGCATTCCACCCCTTACCCGTCGCTTGAGGACCAATGCTTTCTCCGGGCTCCACACTGGGTCGCTACGTGGTCGAGGACCTCCTCGGCACCGGTGGAATGGGGTCCGTGTACCGCGCTCGCTTGGTGGGCCCGCAGGGCTTCGACAAGGAGGTCGCGCTCAAGGTCTTACTGGAATCGGAGAGCGACCACTGGCGAGCGAGCCTTGCTCAAGAGGCGAGACTGAGCGCCCGGCTGAGGCACCGAAACATCGTCGATGTCTACGAGTTTGCCGAAGTCAACGGGATGGTCATGATCGCGATGGAGCTGGTCGATGGCTTGTCGTTGACCAAGGCACTCAAGGTCGGCGGCATCCCCCCTCTGACCCTCGCGCTTGAGATCGCGATGCAGGCCTGCGCGGGGCTCGGTGCAGCCCACGGTGCATCTGAGGGTGGCCAGTCCGCGGCGATCATCCACCGCGACATCAAGCCCGGCAACATCATGCTGGCCGTCG
>CAZKOI010000271.1:0-5171 GCA_964554315.1 uncultured Enterobacterales bacterium
CGCCGCCAACGGTATCGCCCGCCTTTCGCGCGGCACGGACAGCCTCCTCCATGGCCACTGCGGCGCCCTCATCCGGACATCGCATAGGATTGGCTTCAACATCCTCTAGGGTCACCACGTCTGGAATGGACGCCGCAACAATATGACCGACGGACGCCACCCAAGCACGAACCTCTACGCCAAACTGGGCGCGCAGGACCTGCTTTGCGATAGCCCCCGCTGCAACCCTCGCCACTGTCTCTCTCGCGCTTGCACGCCCACCGCCAGCCCAGTTTCGGATGCCGAATTTGGCCTCTGTCGTGAAGTCCGCGTGAGAAGGACGATACTTGTCCTTGAACGGCTCGTACGCGCTTGAGTCGGCGTCGGTATTCCTGATGACGAGGCCGATGGGGCTGCCGAGGGTTCGCCCCTCAAACATCCCGCTGAGAATCTCTACCCGGTCCGGCTCCTTGCGCTGCGAGACCAGAGCAGACTGCCCCGGCCGTCGACGATCAAGCTCCGCCTGCAGCTCTTCAAGATCAATGAGGACCCCTGGCGGACACCCCTCGACTACGGCACCGAGGCCCCCACCGTGGCTCTCCCCAAACGTCGTGATCCGGAACAAGCGACCAATTCCCGAGCCCAAGATGCCCCTCCTTGCTCCAGCCTATTACAGTTTCGGTGAGGAGGTGGAATGGTCGACATCGATGTGCTCATCGTGACGTACCGTGGCGGCGCGCTCTTGGAGCGATGCTTGACGTCCCTCGCAACCCAGACCCAGCGACCCAGACGAACGGTCGTCGTCGTGTCCTCCAACGTTGCAGTCAGCGTGCCGGATCACATCGAGGTCCTTCGAACCGAGCGACCCTCTCACTTCGCACCTGCGGCCAATCTCGGCTTGAAGACGATGGGGACCTGTCCCGTCGTGCTTCTCAACGACGACACCTGGACCCAGTCCGATTTCATTGAGCGAATCGCGCGAGCAATAATCGGACCTGGAATCTACCAGCCTCGGATCCAGCTACCCGACGGGCGTGTGGACAACACAGGCCATCTTCTGTACTGGGACGGCTTCAATGTCGCCCGGGGACGCGGTTCCAACATCGTCGATCTCCCAGAGCGCACCGGAGCGTTCTCCGGGGCTGCCGTGTGCTTCACTCCGGAGGTGCTTGAGCGAGTAGGGCTTTTTGACCCCGACTTTGGGGCCTACGGAGAAGACCTTGATCTCTCGCTGCGCGCGGTCCGACAAGGCTTCCCCATTCGATACGTCCGTGATGCCGTCGTGACACACGCACTCGGAGCCACCTACGGCCGAGTCTCGCCAGCGAAGATCTACAGGGTCGAGAAAAATCGTACCCAGGCCGCCATCCGAAGCCTACCCGCTCCGGCCCTTATCGCGATGCCCGCGACCGCAGCACTTCGATGGGCCGTGATGGCCATCGCCGCGGCACGGGGAGAAGGGCTCGGTGACGCCGCAGGTGTTCGGGGTGCGTTAGCCGCCGTCGCCGGCGCCCTTGCAGGCACGACGGCGGCGCCCATGGCTTGGACCAAGAGGAAGCAAGATAAACCCCGGTGGTCAGGCGGTGACCGGGAAATGTGGCGCCATCTCTGCGCACAGTGTGTCCCGCTTCATCAGCTCGCGGGCCGAAGCCTCACCGCACCCTGACAGATCCCGCCCACTGCCCCGCGATTTCGGCCAGTTGATTCATGGTCTCAAGCGGATCTAGCTTGAGCGCAGGTCGAAGCGCGGATGGGAGCGCCCCGAGCGCACTCAGCGGACTCGAAATCTTGGCGGACTGCCCCATCGCGATCAGCTCTGCGTGAATGGCCTTGTTCCGCGTGTACAGCGTGAGCGGCGTTCGTCGATGAGAGTGGAGGAAGGGCGCGGTTGGAACGTAGCCGACACGCCGTCCACGAGACCACCAAGCATCCTCGGCAATCGGCTTCGGTGGAATGGGATACCGTCGAAGCGTCTCCGTTCGATAGAGCGTCGCGACATGGTCAGCCTGCGAAAACGAGACCACCTCCGTACCCGGTGGAGTCCACTCGAACAGACGCTCCACAGTGACGGGGTCCGCGTCAGGCCAGGGAATCTGCCGAGCCACAACGGCATCCCACGGGCCGTTCTCGAGCGCACCCACCATCGCCCCAACACACCCTCGCCCCAGCGGCATGGCATCGTCGACGGTGAACAGAACGTACTCGGAGTCGACAGAGTCGATCGCCGCGGCTCGAGTGGCGCCGTGCCCACTCCAAGTCACCCGCTCCACAACCGCCCCTTCGACCTCGCGGGGCCCAGCGCCGTTCGACAAGACCAACACCGAGACAGACACATCCTGTCGGAGCAGCGCTGGGACACCAATTGGCTGCCCCCTGCTGCAGGGCATCACCGCAGTGACTGTGGCGCACCTGCCGAGATCCTCTG
The DNA here is from genome assembly GCA_964554315.1 of uncultured Enterobacterales bacterium. Lineage (GTDB taxonomy): Bacteria > Myxococcota_A > UBA796 > UBA796 > UBA796 > UBA796. Next base: position 2,405 of record CAZKOI010000271.1, read on the forward strand.
CGGGACTCAGCCGTGCCTCGGCACGCTGACGGAGCTCAGGATCAACCGCTTCCAATGTCCGACAGAGCGGCGCGATTTGGTCGATGCATGACGCCAACGCTGGAAGATTCGGATGACTCGAGGCCATATCAACGACGAGATCAATCTCTTCACCTCGGCGCAGCCGCCCCGAGAGCGCACGCCGCTCATGCATGGTCCAGTCGTTGATTCTCACGTCACTAGTGTAGCCCGTGGAAGAGGTTTGCATATAAGAAGTGTTGCAGTGTCAAGACATGTGCTAACGTACTACATAGGGTTCAGTATGAGCCTCATGCGCAGGATTCTCCTGCCACTCGAGTCCTGTCAGAGGAAGCCCACGAATGGCGACGCGAAAGATCACACCGCTTCTGGCTACTCAGGCCGTGACCCTGGTCTTGGCCACCGGTGCATCCGTGGTATGGACCTTCACAGAGCTTCGCAACTGGCACGCCCAGGTCGAGGCGCCTACTCGGGCGCTCAGAGACGTGGAGAGCAATTCTCAGAGAGCGATTATCGCTCCGTACGACTACCTGGGCACAGGCAGCCGCGACGCTAAGGGCGATGCGAAGACCGCCGCTATCGAGGCGCGCGCCAGCCTGCGATTGATCCGGAACTTGGTGCCCTCTCTACGCAGTGAGGTCGACAACACCACCGCTGCATTGAAGATTCTTGAGGATGCCAGTGCGCAGCTCTGGGATGGCCATGCGGCCGTCATCGATGCCGATAGTGAGAGCCGAACACCTCCCTCGACGCGCCTGGTTGATGAGGCCTCTGGCGCTCTTCGCCTGCAACTGAACCGACTCTCCGCTGGCGTCAATCAACACACCTCGGGTCACCAGATCACCCATCGCTTGGGAATCCTCGGGCTCTGGGGTGCCGCTATCGGGGTCTACCTCCTCACGGGGTTCACCGCCCGGCGTCGCCACATCGTGAACGAGGTGGAGCGAAAGGAGGCACTGACCGAGGCCATCGGCGGAGCGGTCAACGCACTCAAAGCCGCACACTCTGGACGCCCCGTGCCGATCATTCCCGACCATCCTATGGTGTCCGACTTTAAGCAGGCCGTGCACCTGGTCGCCGACAAGCTGACGGATCTCCAAAAGACCAATCGACGAATCCGGCGACAGTTCACCTTCCGAAATGAGCTGGTTGACGCGCTCGATCTCGCTGAGTCAGAGGCGGACGTCATCCGCACCGCTCATCGCGCTGCGAGGGTCGCGTTTCCCGAGAAGATCTTTCAGCTCCTGGTGGCCGACCCAGAGGATGGAACGGTGAGACCAATCGACGACGATGCGCCCGTAGCATGCAGCCTCAAATGCATTGAGAGCTGTCCGGCAGCACGTCGAGGTTCAGTCCTGCACCAGCGTCCCGAGAATGGACTGAGCCGATGCCCACGGCTCGACGACGACAACATGATCGTCACCTGCGCGCCCATCAGCGTGAACAGTCAGGCTGCCGGTGTGGTCCAGCTGATGGGTACCCCTCTCGAGGATGGCCAACAAGCGCTGCTTGAGGCCCTCTCCACCGCCGTCGGTGTCCGGACCGGGGTGGTACGCAACCTCGCCGAGCGTGAGCTGGCTGCAGGCACCGACCCCTTGACGGAGCTGGCAAACAGGCGGGCCATGGACGAGCACATGCGACGCCTGGACGCAGCCGCAGTCCCCTACACCGTTGTCGTCGCTGACTTGGACCACTTCAAGTCCATCAATGACACCCACGGCCACGATGTCGGAGACAAGTGTCTCCAGCTCTTTGCGGAGATTCTTCGCGACGCATGCCGTGACACCGACATCGCCTGCCGCCCCGGAGGCGAGGAGTTCTGCTTGATTCTGTCAGGTGCGGGAACCGACGCGGGAATGGCCGTCGCCTCTCGCATCCATGCGATGCTAGCGCAAGAGAGCCGTCGGACCGGGCCCGTTTTTACGGTCTCTATTGGGATTGCGGCCCGCCCAAACCACGGCCACCGCGCCGAGGAAATCCTTCGCGCAGCCGATGTGGCTCTCTACGACGCCAAAGATCAGGGCCGCGATCAGAGTGTCGTTGCCGAGATCCCCATGACCTTGGAAGTCATGGGTTCAGTTGGGGCTCAACCCGCCTGAAAGGTCTGAGCCGCCCAATGCTGTCCTCCCCCACCCTCTCTTGCTCGCTGTAGTGCATGCTCAGCGCGCTCAATGAGACTGTCCGCCGACTCGTGCCCATCCCAGGTCACCACTCCAATGGAGAGGGTGACGGAAAACGTCATCTGCTGGTGGGTAAAGACCATCCTCGCCACCTTCGCCGTCAGTCGCTTGGCGGCCCCCGTGGCCTCCCGCGTGCCGGTACCTGGGAGCAGTGCCACAAAGTCATCGCCGTCCAGGCGGGCCACAAAGTCCTCGCCGCGCAATTGTTCGACCACGGTTGCTCCGACGGTCCGGAGAACATCGTCTCCCGACGACCGGTGAAACTCCTCGTTTACCTTGGCGATGTTGTCCACACAGATGCGCATCAAAGAGACCAGAGAGCCCCCCCGAGTGGCGTCCAGAATGGCCAAAGGCAGCGCCTTGAAGAAGCTGTTCTTGTCGGGAAGTGACGTGAGACTATCAATCACAACGTCGGGGGGACGGGCCGTGACCTCCGCTTCTGTACTGAGGTGACGCAGGACGGCACGGCTCTGCACCAGACCATGGTCCACGCCTTGACGACTGGTTGCCAAACCGCCCTCGAGGCGACGCAGGGCGGCCACCACGGCCGCCCGGTCGGCCTCATCGAC
>CAZKOI010000272.1:0-5168 GCA_964554315.1 uncultured Enterobacterales bacterium
GAGAGCTCTGGCGATGCCAACCCGCTGTCGTTGAGCACCAACGTGGTCATCCGCGGCGAGGTCGATACGCTGCGACGCCTCGACGAGCTGGGGACGGTCATCCTCTGCCCCACCCACCTCTCGAACCTCGACTCGCCGGTCGTGGGCTGGGCGCTCTACCACCTCGGCCTTCCGCCCTACATCTACGGCGCCGGGCTGAACCTGTTCACCAACCCCATCCTCAGCTTCTTCATGCACAACCTGGGCGCCTACACCGTCGACCGCCACCCCTCGGGTCGCTTCCGGTTCAGCTTCAGGGTCTCCGACCTGCCTCCCGCGCCGTATCTGGTCCGCGTTGCCTACACGATTCGTGACTCCGGCCACGAGCCCGTCACAGCCGAGGAGGTCTTCAAAGTGAATGCCGCCCCTGGCTACGTACCGCCTCGTGCGGAGCCCGAGCGTCAGCCGATCACGATGGATATGCCGCCCCATACCGAAGGCCCGTCAGACGATCATACCGAGAGAACCGTCACTGCAGAGGTTCACCCCCCCGGCCTGCATCAGGCTCCAGCAGCGGAAGTCACACCACTTTACGCCGCTGCCGACACGGAGATCGATGAGGACGACTGGACGCCTGCCCCATCGATTGAAGAAGCGTCGAGCCCTGGCCATGAGGTGGATGCGGAGATTGAGCGTACACCCGCCGTTGCCCTACCCATCCACACAGGGAGCGGACCCGAGATGGATGACCAGCCAGAGTACCAAGGGGCGGGACGGTGGAGTGAGCTCCCGCTTCCCAACGCGGGACAGACAGATCTGCCTGAGCCCCCACATCGTGCGGAAATCCATCCCGAAAAAGACCCGGTTGAACGGGGACCAATCGCTGAACTGCTGGGCAGGGCCTTTGCATTATTGCGCAGTGACGCCTATACCCTCTTTCTGGGCGCGGCTGGGCTCATCATTCTAATACTTCTTGCCGCACTCTGGCTGCTGCCACCATCTTGATGCGGTCCCCTCGACCGCCTGGAGCCGACATGAACATTCACATTGAAAGCGCCGACCTCTTGACCTTCACGGCTGACCTTGTCGCGGTTGCGGTCAATGAGAGCAACATGACGCAGCGCCTCTCTGCACTCGATGCGGCCTTCGACGGCGCCCTGTTGGATGCACTGAGCCGCGATGACTTCAAGGCCAAGGCCGGGGCGACAGCAACCTACCCTTCCTTCGGCAAGGTCTCGGCCCAAAGGCTTCTGGTCGTTGGCATTGGAAACGGCACTGGTGCCGACGTGAAGCTAGCGGCTGGAGCCGCCGGTCAAGCCGCTCGGCGCTTCGGGGCCGCTACGGTCGCGATGGACCTCGGCGAGCTCAGCGCCGGCCAGACGCAGAGTGCAGTCGAGGGCTTCATCGCGGGTAACTACAAGTTTGACAAATATAAGTCCGACGAAGGCAAGAAGGCCGCTGCGGCCACGCTGACTTTTATTGGTGCGGCAGACGCCGAGGGCGCGAAGCGCGGTCAGGCCGTCGCAGATGCACAGAGCCTCGCTCGAGACCTCGTCAACGAGCCCGCCGACGCGATCTACCCTCAAACACTCGCGGACGTGGCGCTGAGCCTCGCGAGTGACAGCTTGTCCGTTGAGGTTTGGGACGAGCAAAAGATCGAGGCAGAAGGCATGGGCGGCATCATGGGCGTCGGCCGAGGTTCCGACCGGAAGCCTCGATTCATCCACATGAAGTACACACCCAATGGTACGCCAACGAAGAAGATTGCGCTGGTGGGCAAAGGCGTCACATTCGACGCGGGCGGGTACTCCTTGAAGCCAAGCGCAGGAATGCAGACGATGCGCTGCGACATGGCCGGTTCAGCCGCCGTAATTGGAGCGATGCGCGCTATCCGCGACCTGGCTCCTGACGTCGAAGTTCATGGCATCGTCGGCGCCGTCGAGAACCTGGTTAGCGGGAACGCCTACAAGCTGGGCGACATTCTCCACATGTACTCAGGCAAGCGGGTTGAGATTCACAACACCGATGCAGAGGGGCGGTTGGTGCTCGCCGACTGTCTCCATTACGCGAGCCAGCTTGGCGTCGACACCATCGTCGACCTTGCGACCCTTACTGGCGCTGCCGTCGTTGCTCTTGGCGAACACTACGTGGCGATGTTTACTAAGGATGACGACCTTCGCGATGGGCTCTTGAGCAGCGCCGATAGCGCCGGTGAGAACATCTGGCCGATGCCCCTCCCCGATGATTACAAAGCCATGCTGAAGGCTGAGTGGGGCGACATCAAAAACGTCGGCGGTCGCTCGGCGGGGAGCATCACCGCAGCGTTGTTCCTCAGCGAGTTCGTGACCAATGCCACGTGGTGCCACCTCGACATCGCTGGTCCCGCATTCTTGGATAAAGGTCACAAGCACTTTGCATCGGGCGGTACCGGCTCTATGGTTCCGACCCTCGCCCGATGGATTGCTGGCTAGCCCTCCCGGCGGCGGAGACCGACCAAGAAGAACTCGACGCTCTCTTTGCGAACCGATTTTGGCTTCACCCGCTTGGTTTGCTCGAAGTTCGCCCGAACTCGTTCAACCAAAGCTGAGGCATCCTCGCCCTCGAAGACTTTCGTCACGAAGTGGCCACCGGGTCTCAATAACTGAGCTGCGATAACGCGAGCCTGCTCGGCGAGCTCGATCTGCCGAACATGGTCAGTGAACCGGTTTCCAGAAGTTGCCGGAGCCATATCGGACATGACGAGGTCTGCCCCGCCTCCGAGCGCATCCCTGAGCTCTTCCTCAGACACGTCGAAAACGGACCCCACAAACTGGTGGCCGCGGTATCCGCCCACCTCCGTCAAATCCACGCCCACTAGGCGGGTGTCCGCTCCTCCAACCGACTTCGCGTAGCTTGACCAACTTCCGGGCGAGCACCCGAGGTCGAGGACAGCACCATTTCTAGGCACGATACGGAATCGCTGCTGTATCTCCTCGAGCTTGTAGACACTCCTCGCGGCGAACCCATCGGCCTTGGCCCGCCTACCGAAATGGTCCTGATGACGCCGATGTCCCATTTAGAACCTCCCCGAAACGATTGGGTGTCAGTGGATCAATTTTTGTGCCTTCCAATCGCGGGTATTACGATGCATCAGCTATAACGTACTCTGCTCTGCCATTGAACAGCGCGGAGCCATCACTGGGGATAAACATGCGCCTTTTCACCCTCACAGCGGCCCTCACGCTCCTCACCTCGTGCACCGGCGACAAAGCCAGCACCGGCGAGACCACGGACACCGGCGATAGCCCAATCACCGATTACGATGACGCCGACGGTGATGGCATCATCGACGGGCATGACGGTGCGGGTGATGCGGACGATGATGGCGTGCCCAACTACCTGGACACCGACTCGGACGGTGATGGCATTCCCGACGCGGTGGAGGCGGGCGACGACGACATTGCGACGCTGCCCATCGACTCTGACCAAGATGGTCTTCAGGACTTCCTCGACACCGACAGCGACAATAACTGCATCTTCGACTCCGAGGAGGCCGGCACCGGGGACACCATCGCCGACTCCGACGGCGACGGCGAGTACGACTTCTCTGACTCTGACAACGACGGCGATGGCATCTCGGACATCCACGAGATCGGCCTCGACTGCGGCATCCCAGACAACGACGCGGACGGAATCCCGAACTACATGGACATCGACTCCGACGGCGATGGCATCGGCGACAAGTTCGAGGGTGGAACGTCGGAGTGGGAGGACGACCCTCAAGACACCGACGGCGACGGCACGCCGGACTACCTCGACGATGACTCTGACGGTGACGGGTTGTTCGACGGTGAAGAGTCAGGGGTGACCTCACCCGAGGACGAGCCGCGCGACACCGACGAAGACGGCGACTACGACTTCGCCGACACCGACGCGGACGGCGACTCCCTCCCCGACTGGGACGAGATTCACGTCTACGGCACCGATGCGTACGATGCCGACACGGATGGGGATGGCTACTCCGACGGCGGTGAGATTGCGGCAGGAACCGACCCCATCGATCCGGGCAGCATCATCGACGGCATCTACGTCGAGGTACCCGAGCGCACGGGTATCGAGTCTAACTTTGAGTTCGACCTCCGGATTCAGATGGGCGACGTGGCCTTCCTGCTCGACACCACCTGCTCCATGAGCGGAACCGCCAACGCCATGGCCAGCGAGTTCTCCGCCATCGTCTCCGCGCTCAACGCCCTCATCCCCGACGCCGAGTACGGCTTTGCGACCTACGATGACTACGCGTACGCCAGCTATGGGAGCTCTGGAGCGGGTGACCGTCCCTTCATTCTCCTGCAGCAGATCACCGACAACACGGCGGCCGTTCAGGCGGAGCTTTCTGGCGTGGGCATTCATGCGGGTGCCGACGGTCCGGAGTCGTCCATGGAGGCCCTCTATCAGGCAGCACGCGGCCTTGGATACGACCAAAACTGCAATGGTATCTTCGACTCGTCCACCGACGTGAAGCCCTTCTTGGCCTCGGCCGATGACGCCTTCAGCGGTGCGGGCGGCCAGTCCTACAACAGCACGGACTCCGGCGGGGGCTACATCGGCGGCTTCGGCTTCCGAGACTACGCACTCCCCGTCATGGTCTACGCGACCGACAACTACCTCCGAGACCCTGACGATGGCTACGGCGCCCCCGGGGGCTGCCCGCTCGATGCCGGGTCATCGGACGTGATTGATGCGATCAACGAGCTCGGCGGGTACACAGTGGGTATCGCCTCCACCTCTTACGCGAGCGGACCAATCGACCAAATGGAGGCCTTGGCTGCTGCGACTGGCTCGATGGCTGACACCGACGGCGATGGTGTGGCAGACGACCTGCTGGTCTTCGAGTGGACCAGCTCCTCGGCCGCATTCAGGAGCACCGTCGTGGATGCCATCGAGGACCTCATCAACTCCATCCGCTTCTCTCGGGTCGAGCTCGAGGTTGAGGGCGACGAGTGGGGCTTTGTGACTCACATCGACCCCCCCTTCTACGACAACATCGAGCCCTCAGCAGGCATCGATGCACTCGACTTCACACTCAACTTTAGAGGGGTCGTCGCGGCGACGTCTGAGGACCAGCTCTACGCCCTCACCCTCAACGTCATTGGAGATGGCGACATCCTCCTCGACACCCTCGACATCATCGTCGTGGTCCCCGGTACATC
>CAZKOI010000273.1:0-5156 GCA_964554315.1 uncultured Enterobacterales bacterium
CTCGGCCGCTGACCAGGTCACGATTGTGGTATCGGCTACACTGGCGAGTGTCGGGGCAGCGGGCGTCCCTGGCGCAGGGATGATCACCCTCGCCATGGTCTTGACCGCCATCGGTGTGCCGACCGAGGGGCTCGCGCTGATCCTCGGTGTGGACCGAATCCTCGACATGTTTAGGACGGCCACAAACGTGGTGGGTGACTCTACCGCCACGGTGTTGATGGCCAGGCTGGAGGGCGAGCCCCTTCGAATCATGTCGGACGCGGAGGATGCCACCACGCCAGACAAGGGCTTCGAGGGGCGACTCGACCACGGACAGACGGCGATTCCACCGACAGGCGAGACCACCGCCGAATGAGCGAACGACCGTGACAGACCTCGATCGAACGTGGCAACTCATCGCCGGCTGGACCGACCGATTCTTGGACTCCGAGATAAAGCTCGATCCGACGCTGCACCTGCAAGCCCAGGTCTCTCTACTGATGGCTGTGCCTGGCAGCGCCGTCGCCGCAGGGCTGCTGCTCTACAGTGCCAGCAATCCTTCGAGCTCCGAGCTTCTGGCACCCTTCTTCGTCGGGCAGCTCATCGTATGTCTGACCTCTATCTCCGCCTGCTACAGAGCGACCATCCGGTACGGCCTGGTCCTTCAGGCCTCCGTGACCACGGCCATGATCATATTCGGAAGCTTCGTATCGGGGGGCTTCAACAACGTGTCGATGTGTCTCATGGTCGCAATGCCCGTGATTGCGAGCGCACTCGCAGGGACGGTCGCCACCGCGGTTACGGGTGCCCTCTGCGTGACAGCGCTGCTGATCTTTGGCCTTTTGAGCTACGCAGGATTCACCTTTCCCGTCATCGCCGAGCAGACTCCGCTGCTGTGGGTCCTCACACTCGGCTGGGGGGTCATCACCACCACCGGCATCGCGATCTTCTCCAGCAACCGTTTCTCCCGGACCATCACGGCCTACGAGTCGGAGATCTCGCGGCGCAAGCGCGTCGAGCAGAATCTCCGTCGGACCCAGCAGCGACTGCGCCTCGCGAAAGGAGCTGCGGAAGCCGGCGCCTCGGCCAAGGGAGCGTTCCTCGCTCAGGTCAGCCACGAGATCCGAAACCCACTGACCGCAATCATGGGGTCCATCGACCTGCTCGAGCTTCCAGCCAACGATGAGCTACGTAGGGCTAGGCTAGCGATGCTGCGACGCTCGGCCGACACGCTGCTGGAGCTGGTCGACGATGTCCTCGACTTCTCTAAGATCGAAGCGGGCAAGCTGATCCTCACCCCTCGCCCGATCGATCCCAGAGCGCTGGTGGATCAGGCCGAGCGGACCCATCGACTGCGCGCGATCGAGCGAGGCCTCGACATCTTCATTGAGCTCCCACCAGACCTCCCTGACTCGGTGACCGTCGACGCACTCAGAGTGAACCAGGTCCTGAACAACCTGTTGTCCAACGCCATCAAATTCACACCCTCCGGCTCCATCACCATCGAGGTGTGGTTCGAGGATGGGGGCGATACCGAGGCCTTCATAGGCTTCGGCGTTGAGGATACAGGCATCGGCATTCCCGAAGAGGCCAAGAACCAGATCTTTGAGCCTTATGTTCAGGCCGAGAGAAGCACCACGGAGCAATACGGGGGCACCGGTCTGGGCTTGCCGATCTGCTCACGCCTGGTCGGTCTGATGGGCGGTACCTTCGGCGTGGAATCCGAGCCCGGCGAGGGCTCGCGGTTCTGGTTCTCAGTTCCTGCTCATGCGGGCAAATCGACCCACGCGGCGACAGAGGCTGTAGCCGCGGACCTCCACGGGGCCAAGATCTCTCAGCCCAGCGAGTCGGCTCACGTCCTCGTCGTCGAGGATGATGGCCTCAATCGACAGGTGGTGGGTGATCTGCTGATCTCTCTTGGCCATCGCGTGACCTTGGCGACCTCTGGACTGCAGGGCATCAATTCCTACATCAATGACCAGCCTGACCTGGTTCTCATGGACATCCAGATGCCCGAAATGAATGGCATGGAGGCCACCGCTCAGATCCGTGAGTGGGAGACCCAGAATGACGCACAGCGTGTTCCCATCCTGGCCATGACGGCGGATGTTGAGGTGCACCGTGTCGCTCGGTACGGTGCCGCAGGCATGAATGACCTGCTGGGAAAGCCCATCAGCCGAGAGAAGCTAGAGGCCGCCGTCCATGACTGGGCGGTGAACCAAGGATCCGTTGCGCAGACGCAGGCCTAGGCCATGTTCGATGCTCACTGCCACCTTGACCAGACGGCACAGCCCGACCAGGTCCTCACGCGGGCGCTCGCGGCAGGCCTGACAGGCCTGATGGTCGCGGGCGTCGACCCGGACGGCTGGGAGAACCAGCTTGGCCTCGACCACCCTGCCGTCACCCATGCCCTCGGCGTCCACCCGTGGTGTGTACGACCAACGGATGAGCGGTGGGACGATCGACTGAACAAGCTCCTTGCCCGCCACCCCGACCGTGTCCTCGCCGTTGGGGAGACAGGCCTCGACTTTGGAGGGCGAACGCCACCCGAGCATCGTCAAGCACAGGAGCGCGCGTTTCGCATCCATCTGGACCTCGCGCGGGACCATGGCCTGCCCGTGGTTCTGCACGTCGTGTCCGCCCACGAGCAAGTGATCCGAATTCTCGAGGAACACGGACGACTCGCTGCGGGAGGCATGGTCCATGGCTTTGGCGGCAGTGCAGAGCTCGCCACCCGCTACCTCCGCCTCGGGCTGCACATCAGCTTTGGCGGCGCAGTCACCGATGTGCGGCGAGCAAAGGCAAGAGCGGCTGCCGCAGTGGTGCCTCGCGATAGACTCCTGGTCGAGTCCGACGCTCCGGACCAGACACCGATCCGCCGACGACCGGCCCCCAACGAGCCCGCTTTCTTGATAGACGTAGTCAACGCGCTGGCAGAGATTCGAGGGGATACCCCCGAGGGCGTCGGGCAGCAGACATACCAGAACGCTAGAGAGCTGTTTGGAATTCAATGAACGAAGAGACCTACAAACTTCACCGACGCTTCGACCGGATCGGCCGCTTGGTCGGCGATGGCGCCATGAGCCGCCTGTTCGACAGTCGCGTCACGGTGGTCGGCTTGGGCGGCGTCGGCTCCTTTGCCGCGGAGGCCCTCGCGAGAAGCGGAATTGGCCACCTGACCTTGGTCGACTTTGACCTCGTCTGTGTCACCAACGCAAACCGGCAGCTTCAGGCCATGCGAGGAACGGTTGGTAAGCCCAAGGCGAGCGTCCTCGCGGAACGCCTTCGGCTGATCAACCCTTCGGCCACCATCAAGGCCGTGCCGCTCTTTTACGATGCGCGCTTGTCTGACAAGCTCCTTGGACCCGATACCGACTTTGTGGTGGACGCCATCGACAACGTCACGGCCAAGTGCCACCTCCTGGCCACTTGTCGCGAGCGCGGCATCCCCGTGGTTTGCTCCACGGGAGCATCCGGACGCTTCGATCCCACCCAAATTCAGGTCGCCGACCTCGCAAAGACCACGGTGGACCCGCTCGGGAAGATGGTCCGAAAGCTGCTGAGGCGCGACTACGGGCTGCCTCGAGAGGGCTCCTTTGGGATCCCGGCCGTCTTCTCGACCGAGCCGCTCTCGACACCGGTCGAGCTTCACTATGACGGCGGCCATGGGTTCAAGTGCGTCTGCCCCAGCGGGGACAACGACGTTCACACCTGCGAGGACCGCAACGTCATCTGGGGCACGGCCGGCTTTGTGACCGGGAGCTTCGGACTAACCGCGGCGAGCGTGGTGGTTCGGCAGCTGGTTCACGGGGGCGAATCACCCTCGGCCTGAGCAGAGCCGGTTGTTCTCCTCAAGACCGTGGCGGCCGCCAAGGCTACGGGCAGCACGAGGACCATGGCATGCTGAGGCCAGCGCGTGCTCCAGCCGATCAAGACGAGCAGCGGCAACAGAATCCAGCCCACTAGGAACCGCTGATAGGGCGATCTCCAGCCTCGCAGGAGGCCGGCTGCTGCAGCCAGGGACCAGAGGGGGTCGAGCGAGAATGGAAAGACCTGGGGGTGCCAGCGCGCACCCTCTCCCGCCGAGAGGTGCCACAGAGGCGCGTACCACGGTGTCGTCGTGGTCAGTGTGCGCGCGTAGCGCTCATGATGGGCCAGTTGTTCGGTGATCGACCCGATGGGCCCGCTCCACATGCTGGGATCGAGAACCACCCAGCTGAGGATGCCCGCGAGACACAGGTGCACCTTTGCGCGTCGACTGGAGAGCGTGAGAACCAACACCAAGCCCGGAACGCCATGCAGCCACTTTCCTGCAAGGGCCGCACCCCATAGCGAGCCCAAGAGCCACCATCGTCGCTCCTCGGTGGAGTGGCGCCACCGCCACCCCAAGATCATCGCCAGCCCCATCCAAAGAACGGGCAGACTGTCGAGGTATCCTTGACTGCTGTACTTGGCGTGCAAGGTGTGGGTCGCGAGCGCCACACCCGCAATGGGATGAACCGCTGCGGCAACGCCTACAACCGCCACTCCGGCGACCAGCGAGAGGCTCCGGACCGTGATGAGGCCAACGACAAGATTGTCTCCCTCGGGATGCCGCGAGAGCATGAGGCCGTAGAGGGTCTTCACCAAGCCCGGGTGCTCCGGGTTGATCGAGGGATTCGCGAGTCCCGCCCAGTCTCTCCGCTGGATGGCACCCGCCGCCTCCTGAGAGGCCTGCAGATAGATCGGCTCGTCCGCGTCCATCGGTAGGGTGGTCGCAGCGGGAGCCCGCACCAAGACGGCCGCGACGATGCAGACCCACACCCAACCCCACCTTACCTCGCCCAAAGGGTGCCCTCCTCGTCGGCCAAGAGCCAGAGGCGCTCACCAAATTGTCCATAGGGCTCAATCGAACGACGGGCCCATCCCGCCGACACAGCAGCGCCATAGATGTCCTTCAGACCCCCTGCTTTGTGGGCGTCTCCTTCGGTCAAGATGATGGCCCCGACATCCGCTGAGAGGCCGCTAGACAGGGTCGCAGGGTCGATGAACGAGGCGCTGAACCGACCCATCTCAAGCCCAGGCGTGACACGCCGATTGGCCTCCACAGCGATGCCTAGGTGGGGCGTGAAGACGACTCGGCTTGGGGGACAGACAGCGGCCAGCCACCGTCCTTGTTCGGCGACCTGTTGTACCGA
>CAZKOI010000274.1:0-5136 GCA_964554315.1 uncultured Enterobacterales bacterium
TCGAGGAGTTTGACCTCGACGAACGAACGCTGCGTCGGTACCTCGCGGACTATCGTGGCATCGATGTGCCGGTCCGAGATGAAGGCCGCGGCCCAGACCGTACACTCAGCCTGGATCCCTCTTGGGGACGCAAGGGCGTACAGCTCTCGCTGCTCGAGTGGGTCAGTCTCCACTTTGGGCGGTCGCTCTTCAACTTCTTGAAGGGAACCGGCTTTGCAGAGGACATGGACGATGCGCTGGAGCGAATCAGCGCATGGTCGTCGGGTACATCAGGCGTCGACTCGGAGATGGTCGAACACCTTGATCGGAAGTTCATGGCGGTCCCCGAGCATGCCAAGGACCATACCCGCGACGCGGACGTCATCGACGACATCTTGACGGCGCTGCTTCGACAGAATCCAGCCGAGGCCCTCTATGCGCGCATCGGTGGGCCCGTCCGCACCTATCGGCTTCACCCCTACACCATTGCCCACTGGCGCCAAGGCCTCTATCTCTTTGCCATGGACGTCGACGAGGGTCGAATCAAGACCTTTGCTGTGGACCGCTTTCGGGCGTTTAATCGGGTTCGGGGCGAGGCCTTCGCTTACCCTCGAGACTATCACCCCTCGACGCTCGTCGAAGATTGCTTTGGAATCATCGGGGGGCAGGTGGAACACATTCGGCTGGAGTTTGCACGAGCCGTGGCACCCTATGTCCGCGAGCGAGTCTGGCATCACAGCCAGCGCGTTGAGCCCGTGGGCGATGGCGGGATAGAGGTCCACCTTCGCGTCGGGCTGAGTCCAGAGCTCGAGGCGTGGGTTCTGGGCTTTGGCCCTAATGTCCGTGTCCTCGCACCGGACGGGTTCCGTGACCGCATTCGCCGGCTTCATCAGGAGGCAGCCCGAGCGTGAAGACCGTTCGCAGCATTGTCGGTCGTCTGCACGGTCAAGACACCGCCTCGCCTCATTGTATTGCACCGAGAGACCCCTATGCGGGTGATGAGGCTCTGCTGTGGAGCGGGGACTATGAGGACTACCTCGTGCATGCGGCTCGCATTGGCTACACCACCTTGGTCTCCCGGGTGGAGCACGACCGGCTCGATCGGGAATTTGAGCAGACTTACCGCGCGATTCTGGACGGACAAGCCCCCTGGTCTGCTATTGATCCGTTAGCGGAAGCGCTGCTCGTCGCCGGCCCCCTCAAGCACGACGGCCGCCCTGCGGGTGTCGCGGTGTCCAAGATCGATGATCGTCAGCTGGCCGATATCGCAGAGAACCAGCTGCCCCAGGTCGGGCTGATTGGACCCGATCGGGTGCTGGGCCCGTGGGCGGATGAGCGGCTGACAGCGGCGGAGCGCATTCAGGTCGGCGCGGTGATGGCCTTTGTGCCGGAGGTGGAGCCGGGCGTTCCGCCTTGGGCTCGAGCAATAAAGCGAAAGCCGCGGCCTGATGCGGATACTCGGCAGAGTCTCCGGGTCATGGCGCGCACCTCACCGATGCTTTGGTCGGTCCAAGGGAGCCGCCTCGTGCCCATGTTGCCGATGGCGGCGCAACTCATCCCGCAAGGCCCGATTCAGGGGGTCCCCGAGGGTGAGGCCGTCATCGGTCGCGTTGTCCAGCTGGAGTCCTCCTCCTACCTGGCGGCCGGCATGGCCCTGGAGGTCTCCCCGCCTGCAGGGATCATCTTGCGCCGTGTGATGCTCGAGTGGCTTCGGCTTCGGCGGCGTGAGCGCCGACTCAGCCTAGAGGACGCACTGCGAGAGCGGAGCGAGGTCCTCTACCGTACGGCCTTCGAGTGGCTCTATATGCTCAAGGCCGACGCCTAGTCGCTGGCGCCGAGATCGAGAAGCCAGGCCTCATTCGGCGCGATCTCAAGCTCCTGTCGAAGCATTTCGTTCGACCCGTGAGCGAGATCGTTGGCCTCATCGGATGTCATGGATGCGCCCGGATATTTATACAAACGGCTGGCCTTTGAGGCCGGAAAGCTGGCCCCAAACAAGCCGCCTATGGTCAGCATAGTGCCGGACAGAGAGACTAAGTTGAACTGGCGGTAGGTTTGGATGTCGTTGGTCGTTGCCATGCCTACCAGTCCTGCGACGACGCCGGCCACCCCGACGCCTGCCACGGAGTACCACACGTTGGACTTCTTCTTGAGTCGTCGGATGTCTGCGACCAGCGCATCTCGGCGCTCGGTGGCCTGCGCGATGTGCAGAAATTCAGGTGCGGACAGACGTTGAGGTCCCCGGTAGACACCCCATGTCCTAAAGGTGGAGATGTTATCGGTCACAACCACGCCCGTTCCGAGGCCCTGAGGATGGCCATAGGACATGGACGTAAACGTGGCCACCGAGGAGCCTCGGTACTCGGTCTCGGCTTTGACCTGAAGTCGCTTGGACTTGTAGGCCCTAAGCGCCATCAAGCGGTCGGGCGTAAGCTGCCCTAGGCTGGTGGGAACAGGCGGTAGCTTCTCAAGGTCCTCACGGATGTTCTCAGGGGCTTCGGTGGTTTGGGCTTCGCCGGCCGTGGTGGGAGCCTGTTGCGCCCAAGCGGGTCCGCTAATGAAGAGCGCCAAGAGCCAGTCGTTTCTCATTCTATTCCTCCGGGTCGGGCCATTGTGGTTCAGCACCGTCCACGATGGCGGCCATGTCTCTCTCCAAGGGTGCCTCAATAGAGAGTGTACCGCCATCGGGATGTGGAATCGATAGCTTAGCCGCGTGAAGAGCGTGTCGCGGAAAACGGGTCGCGCGGCGAACGAGTGGACCATCGCCGAAGTCCAGGTGGTGGAGAAAGACTTCATCGGGCTGGCCATACATCTTGTCTCCAAGAATGGGTATCCCTGCTGACTCAAGGTGGACTCGAATCTGGTGCGTGCGCCCTGTACGGGGCTGAGCGCTCACGAGCGTGAGGCGGTCCATTCGCTTCAAAACCTTGACCAGGGTCAGGGCGCTCAGCCCGTCGGCCGTGATGCCCCGTCGAATTCGAATCGCAGAGCCTGGAGCGTGCCCGATGGAGCCATCAATGACGCGCTCGTCCCAGTCCGGAGAGCCGTGGACGATGGCATGGTAGGTCTTCAGGGGGGTCTTCTCGAAGAACGCTCGCTTGAGGAACGCATTGGCTTCCTTGTCCTTCGTCAAGACGTTGATACCGCTGGTCTCACGGTCGAGTCGATGGGCCAGGTCAACGACGTGGCCGGGCCGGGCCGCCCGAGCAATCCCGACGAGACCATAGGTGAAGGTCAGCCCGGCAGGGTGTGCAAGCATGCCGGGAGGCTTGGAGACCACCAATAGTCGATCGTCCTCATGGACCACGAGAGGGAGGGGTGGCGGGGGGCCGGGTGGCGCAAGGTCGGGCGCGTTGACCCAGAGCTCTTCTCCAGCCAGGAGGGTGGTGGAGGGCTTGATAGAGCCTGCAGGGCGTCCGATCTCGCCCTCTTGAATCATTCGCTTAATCTGACTTCGGGAAAAGCGAGGAAAGCGATGAGCGAGGTAAACGTCGACGCGCTGACCATCGCCCAGGCTGCGGACGAAGATGGTTCGTACGGTGTCGTTTTGAGGATCCGTGCTCATGGTCGGGCCTACCTAACCGGAGTCGAACCCAGGTATGCTGCTCTTATGTCGAGACCAACCCTGCGCCCCGCACTCATATTGGCCCTCGTCTGGTTGCTGGTCAGCGTCGTCATGACCATGATTTTGGCACCGCAGCTGGGTCTACGAGGCCTAGCGTGGCTGGCGGCCCAAGACGGTCTGTGCTTGTTTGGGTGCAGCTGGGAGATTCGTCGTGCTTGGCGGCTCCAGCAGGACCTCAAGGGCACGTCCGCCTCAGGCTGAGGTGGTCCATCGGGTCGTCGGCGAACCCCCAGGGAGCGAAAACGCGGGCGCTGGGCGGCCCTGAGATGTGGTTTCCGTGAATGTTGACGCCGGCATCATGGCTGTGAACCCGCACCCCTGGGCGCGGATCGGGGAACGTGTGGACCTCCATGAAGTCCCAGCACTCGTTTGATGGCAGCTGAGGCCACGCGATCTTTGAGAGCGCGATCCAGCTGCCACCCGCCAGCGGCTGGTCTTCCTCGACCGGAACCCAGCCTCGCTCGGTGAGGTGATGCTGGAACCCCCAGTGCCCGGAGATGTAGCCAGGGCCAGCCACCGCTGCCTGTTCGGCCGCTCGCGCCTGCGTCTCTGCGAGATCGAGGTCGTCCGCCGCCAAGACCAGTCCGAGGCCCAGCGTGGCCGCGGTGGCCGTGCTTGAGAGCCAACGCGGGGCGACGCGAAGACCGAGAAGGACTGCGGGGGCATAGAAGGGAGCCCAGTATCGGGCTGCGCTGAATCGAAGAGAGAGCAGCAAGCCGATGCCGAGCAGCAGCCAGGTCACGAGGAAGGTGTGGATGCGGTCGGGCTTGCTCGCAATGACCGAGAGCGTTGCACCGCCGGCCGCAGCAAAGGCCATGCCGAGCCACATCGGTGTCACGCTAGGGACCGATGACATCACGGCGTAGGCGAGGCCTGCAGACACGAGGGCGCCGACAGCAGCACGTCCGGGTCGAGCAAGAGCCAAGAACGGAAGGCAGGCCGTTCCGCCCAGGTACGCGAAGATGCTGATGGCCTTGTGGGCCATGTCCGCTCCGCTGTTGGCGGTCGACTGAAACCCAACCATCGCGAGCATGTGCACCTCTCCGTAGGCCAGGAGGTCGTGCACCATCAGGAGCGCTAGAGGTATGAAGGCGATCACGGGGAGTCGGAGCGCAGCCTTGCGATCGCCGCAGAGCCAAGGCCAGAGGAAGGCCAACGGAAGGAGAGCGATAGCGCTGTACCTGAAGAGGACCGCAAGTCCGAGGCAGAGGGCCGCTGGCCATCGCTGTGAGGCGGGCTTGCGGTCGTCGAGCAGCCCGGCAACACCCGCGACCGAGAGCGCGAGCAGCGGAAGATCGGGAGTGAGCGCCTGGGTCGCGAGCATAGCGACGGGGGCGCCACCGATGAGCAGCGCTGCTGCGCCAGGCCGGCCGCCCGTGATTTGCCCGAGCTTGAAGGCACCCCAGACGACCAGGCCGAGCCAAGGAAGCATCCAAAGGTGCATCCACGTCACGGACAAGTGGGCGACGGGAGCAAGCCAGAGCGCTATCCCAGGTGGATTGGAGAGAACCTCGAAGGCGCGCTCCGTCTGC
>CAZKOI010000275.1:0-5135 GCA_964554315.1 uncultured Enterobacterales bacterium
CGCATCAATCGCGCAACCGTTCCGGTGGAGGCCATTAAGGTGGTCTCCCGTCAGACACTGGGCAAAGATGGGACCCTCGCCCTGGTCGAGGTTCATGACGGAGACTCACGGAAGCGTAGGCTCCTGGTAGGGCTCGGAGGCGGTGCGCCTCGCCTAGTGGCAGATGTCAGTGCCTGGGAGGTGGCCGTGGCCGCACCCTCGAACATCACGAATGATGCTGTGGCCGTCGTCGGACCCGATCCCGATGTCGGCAACGCACCTGTCCCTCTTCATGCGGCTCCCAACCTCCGCGTAGCACCCAAGCCGTTTGATGCACATCTCGCAAGCGCTTCCCAGCGCTTTGAGGGCAGCGACGTCGGAGAAAACAAGGCAGACCTGATTGAGGAGGTTCTGGCTCACCGGGAGCAAGTTCGTCGCGAATCGGCCGATGTCTTGTCGGCAACAAGCGGCATTCGTAAGGCTCGGCGTAAGCCGACCTACTCGAGTCGCGAGGTGCTCGCATGAACCCCATTCGCTTCATGGTTGTCTTGGCCCTGTTGGTCGTGCCATCTCTGGCAGCGGGTGCGGAGGTCGTCAGCTCCGGACCTGCCCTTGACCCGTTGGGTGAGGGTGTGGCTCAGATGACGGATGAGGTCCGCGACATGCCCGTTGCGACGACTGTCCGCCTCATCATGATTCTCACGGCGTTGACCTTCGTACCCGCGCTGTTGCTGGTCATGACGCCTTTCACGCGATTCATCATCGTGTTCTCGCTCCTCAGGCAGGCTCTTGGACTTCAGCAGGCACCGCCGAACCAAGTTCTGATCGGCTTGGCTCTCTTTATGGCCGCGCTGGTGATGGGCCCGACGCTCTCTGAGGTAAACGACACGGCACTCCAGCCCTACATGGCAGGGGAGATGGACACCAGCGTCGCCTTGGAGACGGCGGTGAAGCCAATGCGGAGGTTCATGCTGTCCAATACGCGGCGAGATGACCTCTCTGCGGTCATGGCGATGGGTCGTATCCCTGCGCCCGAGTCGCTCTCGGATATCCCGACAACTGCCGTCGTCAGTGCGTTCATCTTGAGCGAGCTGAAGACTGCGTTTGTCATTGCAGTGAAGGTCTACCTACCGTTTTTGGTCATCGACATTGTGATTGCGAACGTGTTGCTCAGCATGGGAATGATGGTCCTTCCACCGGTCATCATCTCGCTTCCGTTCAAGCTCATGCTCTTCATCCTCATGGATGGCTGGAATCTCTTGGTGCGGTCGATGGCCGCTGGCTTTGGAGGAATCTGAAATGACAATCGAAACCGCAATTCTCTGGGGCCAGCAGTCGATTTGGGCCGTTCTGACCATCTGTGGTCCGCCTCTACTCGCTGCGCTGGTCGTCGGTTTGTTCATCTCCATTCTACAGGCGGTGACACAGATCAATGAGATGACCTTGGTCTTTGTGCCCAAAATCACGGCCGTGTTTTTGGTTCTCCTCTTGATGGGATCATGGATGCTCGAGCAGGCCGTGGCCTTCGGCAGTCAGAGCTTCTCGTCGATATCGGATATTCAGGACTGACCTCGTGAGTACAGCACTCCTCATCACCATGGGCTTGGTCGCGTCACGTGTTGGTGGCGTGTTCATGATCATGCCTGCCTTCGGTGCTCGTGGAGTGCCAATGATGACCCGAGTGCTCTGCATCCTGATGCTCACTTCAATCATCGCTCCTGTGGTGCCTCAGGCCGAGGTTGTGCCCACTGTTGGGTTCTTGCTCTACGCCATCGCAACGGAGGTTGTGGTCGGTGTCATCCTTGGCGGTGTGGTCACCTTCATGTTCGGTGCGCTGGCGCTGGCCAATGAGTTTGTGACCAACCAAATCGGTCATGGTGCGGCACAGCTCTTTGACCCGATGTTGAAGGTGACCAGCGGTCCTATCTCGACGGTGGCGAGTCTCCTGGGTGCCGCTGTTTTTATCGGTACAAACCTTCACCTTATCCTCTTGATCAACGTCACCGACACCTTTCACATCATTCCGCCAGGGCAGGTTGCAAACCCGATTGGCGGGGGCCGAATGTGGATTGTTGTGGTGGGCGAGATGCTGTACGCATCGCTCCAGATGGCGGGTCCGGTTCTTGCGCTGGTTTTTCTGATTCATTGCTTTGTCGCGGTCATCACCAAGCTCGCACCACAGATGAACATCTTCTTCAGCCTGGGCATGATTCTTACGATGGTGGCGGGCCTTTGGATGGTCTACATCATTCTTCCGCACCAGTTCGAGATGCACTTTGGGCTTGTCTCGTCAGCCATCGAGCGAGTGCCTGAGGTCATGGCTGAGATGGACCGGGTTCAGTAGGTGAGAGATGGCTGAGGATAGCGGACAAGAAAAAACCCACGAACCCACCGAACGCCGGAAACAGCAGGCCCGCGACAAGGGAGAGATTCCCAAGTCGAGAGAGGTCAGCGGCACCATCGGTTTGGTCACCGCTGTCTTGGTGCTGGCCATCTTTCTTCGGCAGATAGGTGAAGGTATCCAGGGCGTATTCGTGATGTCGTTCACCTCGATTCCAGAGGGTGACCTCAGCATTGACGTCGTGATGGACCTGCTGAACGAGGTTGTCGCGGCGCTGGTGAGTATTCTCGCAGCACCTCTGCTCATCATGTGGGTCGCTGCGGCTGTTTCCGGGCTGATACAGAGCAAGGGTGTCATCCCCAAGGAGCCCATCAAGTTTGATCCGAATAAGCTGAATCCGCTGCCGGGCCTTAAGAAGATCTTCCTTTCGTCGCAGCCGCTCGTTGAGCTGGCAAAGGGGCTGCTTAAGCTCGGACTCATCGGCTGGATGGTCTGGACCGCACTCGAGGAAGAGGCGGCCATTCTCCCGGATATGACCTATATGACCATCGAGGGCTTGCTTGAGGTCCACTACAACATGGCCATGCTGGTCGTGAGTCGTGCGCTTCCAGTCGCGGTGGTCATCAGCATCCTCGACTACGCGTACCAGTGGTACCAGAACCACGAGAAGCTCATGATGACCCACCAGGAAGTCAAAGAGGAGCACAAAGACACCGATGGTGACCCGCATCTTAAGGCTGCTCGACGCGCGCGCGCTCGGGAGATCGCGAGCGTCAAGGCCATCGGCGAAGTTCGTCGTGCGGACGTCGTCGTCACCAACCCGACGCACTACGCCATTGCGTTACGGTATCGGCCCAATGAAGCACCGGCGCCGATCGTGCTCTGCAAGGGTGTAGACCACCTGGCGATGAAGATCAAGGCTGAGGCGCGGGCCCATGACGTGCCGACAATTGAGAACAGACCGCTCGCTCGGGCACTCTATGCGACGGCTAAGATTGGTGAGATGATTCCAGAGGACCTCTACGGTGCCGTCGCCCAGGTGATTGCGGTCATCATGAGCCGTCGAGCCCAACGCCATGCCCGACCCTCGCCGCACCTCTAAAAAGATAAGCGATCGCCCTTGGCGGTGGGTAGGTTGGTGCCTAATATAGCGGCCGCTAACCACTGGACCCGCGAGGTGTCACGATGTCGAAGCTTGCTCCTAGACTCTTGCTCCTAGGCGGCCTCCTGATGGGGCTAAGCCTGAGCGGGTGTTCCTCTCCCGAGCTTGGCTTTCGAAACACGGTGCCGGTGGTCGGAATCACGAGTCCTGAAGACGGCCAAGTAGTGAACTTTGGTGATGCTATCCAGTTCGAGGGCACGGTACAGGACAAGCAGGACGCGGCTAACAGCCTTGATGTGGTCTGGGAGAGCAGCATCGATGGTGAGATCGATTCCGACGCCGCGGATGCGACTGGATTTCTGTTGTTTACGACGAGCACCCTCTCGGGAGGGGACCATGTAATCACGCTCACGGCGACGGATACGCAGGGCGAGTCCGCCGTCGCTTCGGTGAATGTAACGGTGGTTGGCGGCGGAGCCGGAAATGGTATTGGTGAGCCGCCCACAGTGTCGCTCGATAACCCCGTTGACGGGTCGACCATTCTGCAATCCGACGCGGTGACGATTCTGGGCTTGGTCTGGGATGAGGATCAAGACCCAGGCACGCTCGAGGCAAGCCTCGTCTCGAGCCGCGATGGCGGCCTGTGGGTCGGGAGTCCGGATGAGTTTGGGCGGGTAGAGTTTGAGACCACCGGGCTGTCGGTTGGGATGCATACGCTACGGCTGGATGCCATCGATGCAGACGACAACCGAAACAGCGACCAGGTTCAAGTCGAGGTGATTGCGGATGCCCGTCCAGGGGTGATCATCGAGGAGCCCGGAGAGGGCGACTGGTTCTGGAATACGGACACGATTCGATTTGAAGGTCGGGTCACTGACGACGTTGACCATCCTCAAGACCTCTCTCTGCGGTGGGTAAGCAGTATCGATGGCGTCTTGAGTGCCGCTCCTGCGAACCCTACGGGCTCGACCATCATCGATGCGACGCTCTCCGCTGGTTTCCATACCATCGGGTTGACGGCGGTCGACAGCGACGGAAACGAGGCGACCTACTCCATGACGCTCGAGGTGCGAGACCCGCTCGACCATGATGGTGATCTAGACGGGTACACCGAGAACGAGGGTGACTGTAATGATGCGGATCCCTACACCCATCCCGCTGCAGCAGAAGTCTGTGACGCCAGAGACAACGACTGTGATGGAGACGTGAACGAGGATGACTGGGACGACCTCGAGTTCAATGACACCCTTGAGACTGCGACAGACCTCGGCGACATCGACGATGCATGGATCTTTGGGTCGGGTGAGACGGCCAGCGCAGGGATTACGCTGCATTCTGCATACGACGAAGACTGGCTTGTCTTCTACGCGGGCGATGACTGGGGGATTGACAACGTCAACATCGATGTCTCAGTCGGCCCATTCCCATTCACAGGAGACTTCGTCGTCGAGCTGTACCAACTCGATGACAGCTCGACTGTGCCCGTTGATATTGACTCGGGAACAGGTCGCCTCTCGGTCCAGTTTGAGGGGGACGTCTGGGACGGTAGCGAGGACAACTTTGCCATACGAGTCTATGCCGACTCGTGGCCCAGCGGCAGCTGCGGAGAACGATTTGAGATCGAGATCATCGATCTCTAGGCGCCGTCGCTAGAACGGTTGTTCGAGCCGGAGGTAGTACTGGAGCGGCAGCCCGCTGTGGTCGCTCCAGACG
>CAZKOI010000276.1:0-5103 GCA_964554315.1 uncultured Enterobacterales bacterium
CAGCCCGTCGTACGCCCGACGCGAACCACATCAAGTCCGCGCGTGGCGGCCCGTGCTGCGAGGCCTCCTCCGACACGTCCCAGACCCACCACGATCATACGGCGTAGATGCTCGCTTCGTCCCTAAAGGTCTTGAACTCAAGAACGTTGTCGCCCGGCCCTTGAACAAAGAACGTGCCCTGTTCTCCGGCCTGCCCCGCGAAACGGACCCGCGGCTCGATGATGAAGTGCACCCCATGTGAGCGAAGTTGGTCGGCGAGCCTCTCCCACTGACCCCAAGGAAGGATGAGGCCGAAGTGCCGGATTGGGACCGCGTCTCCATCAACCCGGTTGGTCTCCGTTGAGAGATCCACCTGATCGACGAGGTGTGCGCTTATCTGGTGGCCGAAGAAGTCGAAGTCCACCCACCGCTCCGCGGACCGTCCCTCGGAACAGCCAATCTGGTCGCAAAAGAACGCTCGAGCTTCTTCGAGGCTGGGTACCGGAAAAGCAAGGTGAAAGGGTGGCCTCACTTCAAGCAGGCCGCCTTATTGCTGCCGTAGCGCTGATTGTAGGGAACATAGAGGAGGCATGAGTCCTCCATGCACACCCACTCGCACGCCTGGTGGATGTTGCTGTGCCTGCGCTCGCTCGCCACACCCGTCGCCGTCTCCATGACTCGGTTGTAGGTCGTCTCGGCGCCCTCCTTCTCGTCCAAGGAGTGGACGGAGGTCACGATGTACTTGGGTGCGCCGCCAGACCACATACCGTTCTTAGCAGCGATTCCCCTCGCCTGGGCATCGAGATCAGCCTGAGGTGCCCCTGCTTGAACCGCGAAAACATGCGCAAGACCGCCCTCCAAGAGCGCTCGTCGAAGATCGGGGCAGTCGACACCCTTACGGCCATAGCCGCCTTCAGTCGCCGTCGTCGTACAGGCCCACACCTCAGACTTCGCCAAGGCTGTGGCCTCGGAGGCAATCTTATAGAGGGCGTGCTCGCCTGGACCGAATCGGTGGACGGGCCCGTAGGACTCAAGGGTGTTGTAGCCACTCAAGCGCGCTTTGAGGTCGAGGCTTGGAACGTAGAACGTGTCTCCATCATCCCAGTACACCGCCACCTCGGTGCCATCGAGACTGACCACACCGTTAGTCCGTGGTTTCTCAGCGACCGGCGCCGCAGCAAAGGCGGCGCCGGCAATGATGGTCGGAATTACCACAGGCTCACTCCGTGCAGAGAATCGGTGCTTGATCGATGTAGGCAGCGACGGCCTCGTCGACATCCTCGCCGACCACCATGAGCAGGCCAAAGCTCACGGAGTCACCTGCCGGAATCTCGAGGTCTCGCGAGATCCAGTGTGCTGCTGCATCGACTTCGCTGCCGTCGTAGTCCGTCAGCGACGCGTCATCGTCAACTGACCACGGCGAGGTATGTCCAACCACTTGTGTTGAGCCATTGCAGCTTCCCAAGATCGTGGTCCGCCCGGATGTTGGGCCCTCCGCAATGACCAGCAATCCGCCCTCTACACCCTCGAAGTCGTCGTCTTCATTGACATCGTTCAAGGTGGCGAAAGTGGTTGACCCCGAGATGCTCATGTCTTGGTCCCAGTCGGCGGCCCACATCAAGTCGAAGTCGCTGACGTCGTCCCCTCCCTCGTTAACCACATCGAACCAGATGCGAGAAACGACGCCCTCGACTTCCCAGATCTCCGTCTTCGTGACCGTCAGATCGTCCATCAGGTACTCATGGATAGCGCCGGCAACTGTCTCATCGTCACCGAGTGTGCCAGCGCACGCCGTATCGTAGGTAAAGGACGAGCCGCTGTAGTTACCGGTATGGGTGAACGTCGACCCACCTGCTGACCACTCAATGGTGAACTGCTGCCAGGGTGAGCCTGGGTAGACCGCCTCGTAGTAGCCGCCGTCGCCATCGCCAACCTCGAAGCCCTTGGCCGCGCTGCTGCACCAGGTACCATTCGGGTTCCAGTTGACTCGAATGCGGTCCCCTTCCTGCATGAGGTTGCCGTCGGTGTCCTCACAGACTGCGGACTCGTAGGTCCCCAGAATGATGGAGGAACCACAGTCGTCATCCACATCGCCGTCACAGTCGTTGTCGACCTCATCGCAGAACTCGTATGCCCCAGGACGGGTCGAGGACTCCCCATCGTCGCAGTCGGTGTCGAGCTCGGAGTAGCCGTCGGGAACCGCGCAGGCTTCGATCGTCTCGTCCTCGACGCCATAGCCATCACCGTCGACATCAATGAAGAACGTCTCGAGCGCGAGACCCTCATCGAGCTCACCGTTGCAGTTATCGTCGGCACCGTTGCAGACCTCAATCTCGAGAGGATTGATCGATGGGTCAGTGTCATCACAGTCTGTCGCGTCGACGACATAGCCATCAATGGGCGCGCAGTGAACATAGGGCTCACCGCTCGCGTCACCAAAGAGGTCACCGTCGGCGTCCGGATAGTAGGTGACATCCTCGATATCCTCGTCGACGACCTCATCGCAGTCGTTGTCGATCTCATCGCAAAGCTCCGGAAGCCCGGGGTTGCGCCAGTAGTTGCTATCGTCACAATCGGAGGAGTCCGTGACGTAGCTGGCTGGGCGCTCGCAATGAACCAGTGAGTCGGCCGGGTCTCCGTAACCGTCGCCGTCGTAGTCGTGGTAGTACGTCTCCGTGTCAAAGCCCTCATCGATGGTGCCGTCGCAGTCCTCGTCCTCACCATCGCAGGACTCCGTCGCGTCGGGGTTCACCGTCGGGTCGGTATCGTCACAGTCCGAGTCATCCGCGACAAAGCCTTCGGAGCCCCAGCAGGAGGTCTCGGTGACGTCTGCATTGCCAAACGTGTCGGAATCCGCATCGCGATACCAGGTCGTGGCATCGTCGGACTCCGGAGGATCTACGACTTCGTCGCAATTGTTATCGACCTCGTCGCAGACCTCTGGCGCCCCAGGGTATACGTCCCCATTCTCGTCATCGCAGTCGGTGTCATTATCGGTGAAGCCTTCCGGCGCATCACAGGCCTGAATGAAACCCTCAGTGACGCCAAATCCATCGCCGTCCGCGTCAGGAAAGAAGAAGTCACGGTTCGCCGCGCTGTCTCCATCCGTATCACCGTCGCAGTTGTTATCGAGTCCGTCGCACAGCTCAATACCGAGCGGGTTGACTTCTTCGTTCGTGTCATCGCAGTCACCGCCTTGGGTGATCATGCCATCAATGGGCTCGCAAGAAACCACCATGTCCGCGTCACTGCCGTAGCCGTCCCCATCGGCGTCAGGGAAGTACTGCGTTGATGCCGGGAAGCCCTCATCAACGGAGCCATCACAGTTATTGTCGACGCCATCACATGATTCCTCTGCACCGGGGTTCACGGATGCATCGTCGTCGTTACAGTCGATATCGGCACCATATCCGTCGCCATCGGCATCGACGGCGCTTGAGCCGGTATCGTCAGGATCTGGGCCCGACGTGTCGTCGTTGATGGTACCGGTGTCGTCACCCGACACCACGCCATCTTCGGCATCGTCCTTGGTGTCACCACATCCGGAGACGAGAAGACCGGCCAGCGTGACCACAGAAAAAAGTCGCATGAGAACTCCTTCGAAGCAAATAGTAGGATGACCCAAGGATGCGTAACAAACAAGCCCCGATCCTGGCAGGGGATCGGGGCTTGATAAAAAGCGGCGCCAAGTCCTACGGAGGGCCATCTCCCAGCGGAGGCCCTGAGTCGTCAGGAGGCGTGCCTCCCATCGGGAAGCTCACACCCTCCACGCTTGGGCAGTAACATGCATTGCCCATACCCTCTGCGCCTCGCGACACGTCGAAGTCGTCGTCGAGGTTGATGATGTACTCAAGCATGCCGCCGGGCTCGATCACCCCGATGTCGAATGTGCTCGCGTCTCCACCGAGACCCAGGCCTACGCCCGAGCCATCCATGATGATGTAAGCCTGTGCATTCATGAAGGGATCGGTGCTGTCCATATCGATCAGCCCCGTACCGTAAGCAGACCACCCCGCGAGGGACACCATGAAGGCGGCATCCGGGTAAGACCCGTCTGCTATCGAGCCGACGATGTCGCAGGTGTTGGTCGCCTCGCTGACGATGAGGACCATGTTGTCACCACCGTCCGAGAGCCACCAGGCCCCGGATCCAAACTCGACGACACCGAGGTCTTCAGTCCATGAGAACAGGGTCCCAATCACCCCGGAAGCGTCTGAGCTGACATCGTCGCAGGTCGCGAAGAGTTCGTATGCGCCGCCTGTATCGACGCCGCCATCGGCGCCACCATCGTCCGCCGGCACGCTGCCATCCGCGCCCCCATCAGCATCCGCCGGGTCGCCGCCTCCATCCGGTGCCGGCCCGGCGTCATCCGGTCCACAAACACCGACGACGGTGATGCACGAGAAATCACTCGGACAATCCGCATCCGAGTCGCAGGCGGGCGCACAGAACGCATCGCCGAGACCGGAGAAGCAAACACACTCTACGCTACCGGGAGGACACTCTCCCGCGCAGTCGGCGTCTACATCGCAAGAGACGACCGGAGGCCCTGCGTCTGCATCGACGTCAACATCAACGGGTCCGCCGTCGACGTCGACAGGACCGCCGTCGACGTCGACTGGGCCACCGTCAATGTCCACGGGGCCGCCGTCAACGTCGACGGGTCCGCCATCGATGTCGACGGGTCCCCCGTCAACATCCGTCGTGCCGCCATCACCACCAGCACCATCCGGCGCACAGATCCCGAAGGCGGTGTCGCAAACCAGCGAGTCGGGACAATCTCCATCGGTCGAGCAGCTCGGGACGCAGAATCCATCACCACCATCGGGGCTAAAGCACTCGCATCCAACGCTACCCACAGGGCACTCGCCCGAGCAATCGGCATCGACAGAGCACGATGTCAGCGGTGGCCCGCCGTCGATGTCCACCGAGCCACCGTCAACATCAACCGGTCCCCCGTCAATGTCCACAGGACCGCCGTCGATGTCCACCGGGCCCCCGTCAACATCGACCGGTCCCCCGTCAATATCTACGGGCCCGCCGTCAACATCCACGGGGCCACCATCGAGGTCCGTCTGTCCCCCATCGACATCGACTGGCCCGCCATCCACGTCTACGGGTCCG
>CAZKOI010000277.1:0-5102 GCA_964554315.1 uncultured Enterobacterales bacterium
GTCGTGAAAGCCATGTGCCTCCTCGGTAGAGGCCTCAAGGGCGATCGCTTTCGCGCCGCTTTCCAGTCACCCATTGCTGGCGAGCTGTCCCCGGGAACAATGCGTCCCCTCTAGGCGGGGAAGAGCTTTCCGTCGGTAACGACCCAGCCATGGGGAGGCATCGCCGCCACCGCGGCGGCAAACTCTTCAAGACTCCAACCCCGCTGGTGAAAGGCTTCGGCGACCCGTACTCGGAGCCGGTTAGACTCTTCCTTGTCGTCAGCAATGCAGGCCGCCAGCTCCGCGCGGACACTCTCGTCGGGCTGTGCTAGCGCGGCTTCGACGGCCGCGTACCGAATTCCTTCGTCAAAGTCGCGGAGGCACGGGCCAATGGCGGGCATGATCCGCGCGTCCTCGTACTCGGCCAACCGGATTAAAATCTGGCGCTTCTTCTCCGGCTTGAACGGGTCGTTTTCTCCGCTGAGCATGTCGATGAGAAAGCCAACCGCTGCGGCCTCGCCTTCGAACCTCTCAACCAGCTGGAGTGGTCGCGCAAACTGTGCCGCCGTCTTCGACCATGTCTTGATCGGGTCGCACACCTTCTCGCCCAATCCCTCCAACAGATCGAAGACAAGCTGCTTCTCGTTGAGGTCCTTCATCTGGTGCTCGTAGGTGACACTGAAGCGACCAAGTAGACCAAATATTGCCTGCTCAGACCCGTCCTGCGCAAGCCAGTGAAGGCTCGCCTCTCTGTCCTCGGCCTGGGCATTAAGGTTCTTTGCCCGCTTGGTGTGTCGCTTGAGTTGGCCGTCTGACCCACCGGTCAGGAAGTCCAGGAATCCCATGGGGTATCTCCGTACGTCGGGCGGCCCTCCTAATCGATGCCACAGCCATCGCCCATCTACGGCCCCTAAAGCTCTGCTCGTGGGTCATCCTGGGCAGCGACTTTGCCGATAGCCCCTGGTCGGGGTACGTCTCACCCCTGTCCGGATCGATCCTTCGTCGGCTGATGCGTGCATCACCCGCCAATCCAGATTCGGATCGGCTTTTCGTTGACGTTAGCCACCCTACCTACGTAAACTGCTCCCATTCCCCCTCGTTGACATTACCCCCGCGCGAGCGCGCGAGGCAGGCGCTGGCCAGCCAGCACCAAGGACAGACATGATGGACACAACCAAAGGCCTCGCCACGCTACTGATCGGTGCTGTGGTGGTCAGCACGGGATGCGGTGGGGAAGGCACGAAAGATGCCGGCGTTGGCACCGACTGCCCGGCCCCCTCTGCTGATGCTGGCGTGTCGCGGAGTGCACCGCTCGGCACATTGGTCGAATTGAGTGCAGACGACACCACGTGGTGCGATGCTTTTCCAGCCCACGACATCACCTTTGCGTGGAATTTTGACCGCGTGCCCGCAGACTCGGCAGTGTCTGACGGCGCGCTCTCTGAGAACAAGACCAGTACCGCAAACAGGCCTCAGTTTACACCGGACCTGCCCGGCGAATATGTCCTCTCACTCCGGGTGACGGACCCTAACGGCGTCTCGGACCCCGACTACGTGGTCATCACCATCACTTCTGAGGATCTCCGACCGCTGGCCGACTGCGGTTCCGACACCTACGGTCAAGTAGGTCAGGCCACTCGCCTCGACGGTAGCGGCTCATCCGATCCGGAAGGCGCAAGGGTTGGCTACACCTGGGGTGTCTCGTCGACCCCCGAGTGTTCTCGTCTGTCATCGTCGGCCATCTTCGACCAAGGCACCCCCACGCCCAGCGTCATCCCTGACTGCCAGGGCCTGTTCGTCATGAGCTTGGTGGTGGATGATGGTCTCCAGTGGTCTGAGCCAGACTACTGCACCATTGACGTTCGCTCGGACAACCGCGCTCCAGTCGCTGAGGCAGGTCCCGGTGGTCTCGTCCCTCCATGCGACTCAAACCCTTTCCAGTTGAACGGCTGGGAGAGCTACGACCCCGACGGTGACCCTCTCGCCTACAGCTGGACGGTTGTCAGTGCGCCCCCCGGATCCGACCCGGCTGCGTACGGCTTCGTCGACCCCTCCGTAGTCAACCCGCGGTTTGGCTGGGATGTCCCGGGTGAGTGGACGTTCCAGCTCCAGGTCAGTGACGGAAACCAGTGGTCGAGCCCCGACATCGTGACATACCTGGTCAACGCCGAGGGAGACAACAACAGCCCCACGGCCAACGCAGGTGGCGACCAGACCGTCATCGTCGAGGCAAACTGCAGCACATCGTCGTATGTATGGACGTGTGAAGAGTGCCCCATCACGCCCTACGCTCTGGATGGAACCGGCTCCTCTGATGTTGACGGAGACACCCTCTCCTATGCGTGGACCGAGACCACCGACACGCTGACCTGGCTGACCAGCGCGTCGCCAATGGCAACCGTACAGCTGCCTGCGGTCGAGGCCGAATACGACGTCGACCTCGAGTTTGAGTACGACATCCGCCTCGACGTCAATGACTGCACCCTTTCGGACTCGGACAACATCACTCTCACCCACATCTGCCGGGGCATCTATGTACTTCCAGAAATCCCTTAGCCGGCGCCTTGCGCAAACCGCGGCGGCCTTGGTCATGCTGTCGGCCGCTGCCTGCGGTGGCGACAAGGAGGAGGAAGAGGCCAACGGTAGCCCCGTGGCGGACGCGGGGGTCAATCAGGCCATCTCCAGCACGAGCCTCGTGACCTTGAATGGGGCGGGTTCCTACGACCCCGACGGCGACCCCATGACCTACCACTGGGCGCTCGACACCGTGCCGGCAGGCAGTGCTCTTATGGATGCTGAGGCCGTCTTCTTGGTCAATGACGACCGCGATGCCGTGACAAGCTTCACTGCCGATTCCGAGGGCACTTATGTCGTGTCGCTCATTGTGAGCGACGCATTTGGCGCCACCTCAACGCCTGACAGAACCACCATCACAGTGAAGTCTGACGGACGCCCCGTGGCCGACGCGGGTGAGGACCGCATCGCTGATGTGGGGGCATTGGTCACACTCGATGGCTCGGCCTCCCTGGACAGCGGCGACCGCGACCTTACGTACGCCTGGTCGGTTGCTCAAGCACCGCCCCACAGCACATTGACCGAGCTCAGCGGCGCGGACTCTGCGGCCCCCACCTTCACCCCGGACACGAGCGGGCTGTACCTGATCGCACTCGTCGTGAACAACGGACTCTTGGACTCCGACCCGGACACCGTCGTCGTGCGAGTCGCAGCGACAGCCTCTGATGTGCCGGTCGCTGTCGCAGGTGATGACATCGCGGGTGAGGATTGCTCCGACATCGTTCTCGATGGCTCGGCGTCCTACGACCCCAATGACCAGCCCCTCACCTATCTCTGGGATCTCGAGTCACGGCCTGCAGGGTCGACGGCAACGACCGAGACCTTCGCGGATCGGACGGCTGCCGTTACCAGCTTCTACCCCGACACGACGGGAGCCTACGTGGTCTCTCTGTCCGTTCATGACGGGGCTGGATGGTCCGTCCCTGATGAAATGACAGTGACGGCAACGGAGCGGTCATACAACACCCCCCCTGCCGTCAATCCCGGTGCGAGCCAGATCGTGACAGGTGGGTCTGCCATCTGTGAGGCCTCCGCTTACGACTACGTGTGCAACTACTGTGAGGCAGCGACGGTCATCGCGGGTGAGGATGCGGTCATCAATGACCCGGATGACGACACCGTCACCCTGGCTTGGACCGGCCTCTCGGACGGTATCGCGATTCACCATCCGACACGCCTGGAAACAGCGGTTGTTTTGTCCGGCGCGCAGCCGTCGGAGCCGGGTGCATGTGAGGCCAACGAGTACACGCTGAGGCTGACTGCAACCGACTGCACTGGCGCTGTTACCGCCCAAGAGGTCACCCACATTGTGAACTGCTGCGGCTACCTCGCTAGCGACATCATCGATACTGACAGCCCTTGACAGCGTGACCCTGCTCTTCGTTCTGGGCTTGGCCGCGGCTGAGCCCCCCGCAGTGCATCACCGGGCCTCTAGACCCTGCATCGACCACCGCTTTCCAATGGTCATCGGCGACGTCGTCGTGGTGTGCGACGACATGCGGCGTGCGAGCTTGGTCATGGATCTCGAGACCGGTGTCGTGAAAGACCGCACCCATCAGCACGCACTACCAAAGCTCTCTGGTCAGCGCCCCATCGCTCGCGCAGGGACCGTGACGGCCGGCACCCCTGCAGGAACCGCCTGGGTCACTCAAGGCCCTCAAGATGACGCAGACATCTGGTGGGCTCCCTCCGACGGCTCGCCTCCCCGCCCGCTTGACGTCGGGCCTGGCGACCAGCACCATCCCATCGCGAGCAACGACTGGCTTGCCTGGGTGAGCTTCTCCGACATCAAGCTCTGGAACACGGCCACAGGTGAACGCAGGAAGATTGCAGCTGCCACCGGCTTCTACAGCCCTCCTGCGCTTCAGAATGACCTCGTGTGCTGGGAGGTGCGAGGCGACGCCGATCTAGACATCGATTGCTCCAACGGTCAGTCCGTCAGGAGAGTCGGACACCAAACTCGACCGCAGCTGCTGAGTGGCCACTTGCTCTTCCGCGAAAAGGGCCTCCTCATGAGCGTCCCTGTGCGAGAGGAGCGCTGATGGAGATCCTCGCGGGCCTTACGCTCCTCGCCTCGCTCGGTGGACTGGGGCAACACCTGCTGGGGCGCCAAGCTAGAGACGCCGAGACTGCGTGGGCTCACGCAATCGGAATGGGTCTCCTTGCATGGGGAGCCATCGGACTCATTCTAGGGGTAGTCGGCGAACTTCGTCCCGAGTACCTGACCTGGATGGTGGGTGGCTCGCTGCTCGGTTGGGCCGTGCCTCGAGTCAAGCTCGCAGTGCCCCTGCGGTACGTGCTGCTGTCCATCGTCGTCTTGCTTCCTGGTGCTATCTCACTGGCTGACGGCGTACCCAGCACCGATGAAGTGTATCTCCACCTCGGTGTGCCCCAGCAGCTGCTCCTAGAACACAGCCTTCTAGGCGGACCTCTTCATCCCAACGCGAGCCGTCCGCTCACGCTATCAATGGCCTTCGCCGCTGCCATGAGCACCAAGATTGCAGGTGCAGCGGCCGCGCTCCATTGGTGGCTCTCGGCCGCACTCTTCA
>CAZKOI010000278.1:0-5101 GCA_964554315.1 uncultured Enterobacterales bacterium
AGTAGGACACGGACTCGACCTTGTAGCTGCTACCAAGCTTGTTCAGGTGAACGATCGAGCTGCGCGAGCCCGACGAACTTCCCTGAACCACGATCTCCTTGAGCAACTGGAGCGTAGCCTTCGACCGAAAGACCCGCTCCTTCAGCGAATTGACCTGCTCTTCGATCGTCAGCAACTCATGGCTGAAGTCCACACTGGCCTCTGCAGCCACGCCGTCGGCACTCTCGGCACCACCCTCCGCAAATGCGGGGTGCCCACCAAACAGGATTGCGGCCGTTGCCACCATCGCGCTCTTCAGTCTCAATGTTCACTCCTCGGGCGGTCTCCAACACTACCGCACCGCCCGCGCGCGGGTCTCCTTAATTGGCTTCCAACCGACACCCAACAACAAAATACACAATCCGACAAACTAAAAACAGCCGTACGGCGAACAGTATCCCCCAAGAACAAGCTTAAAGCGCGCGCTGTTACATTACGCTCATTTCCTCCCACCAACGATTCCCCCGTGCGGCGCAGCGCGCGCTTTCGACTGACCGTTGGTAACGGATCACAAACTCTCGGCCTGAAGCCCAAGGAGTGGGTCAGAGGTCCAGTAGCGCCTGCCCGAATCGAGTCTGCAGAGCCTTAACAGCGCGGCTATGCGTCGGAATTTCGTTGACCAAGAAGGTGAACGCATAGAGCTCACCATCGCCACCGTCGACGTACGCCGATAGCCCATGGACATGATTGAGACTGCCGGTCTTGCCGCGAAGCCGCCCCTCAACACCATCGCCCCGAAAACGGGTCCACAGGGTTCCGTCGACGCCCCCAATCGCGAGGCTCGCCGTAAACTCGGGGCCAAGTAGTCGGTCTGCGGCCATGTCCAGCATCACGCTGTTGACGTGGCTAGGACGTAGCTGAATATCACGGGAGAGCCCCGACCCGTTCACGAGACTGAACTCATCCCTCTCAGCACCGAGAGCGACGAGGTATTCCTCCACCACTCTCAAGCCCTTCTCGGTGGTTCCGGGTTCGCCATGCACTTCTGCACCCACGGCCTTGAGAATGTGCTCAGCGAAGAAGTTGCTTGAGTGTTTGTTCATGCGCCCTAACAGGACCGGCAGTGGCGCCGACTCTCGCCGAGCAACTACCCGAGCCTTCTCAGCCGCCTCACCCGCAACGTGTTCACCTTCGACAACAATGCCCCTCTCCTTCATGTGTGCAGCGAGAACCGACTTAAAGTTTCCCAAAGGATCGACCACTGTGCGATAGAAGCGGCTCGGCGGTGAGCCCAGCGGCATCGATCCTGAGACCTTGAAGTCAACGCGCCCCCCCGACTTCTGAGAGCGAACGATCGAGAGCCGAGGACGACCCCGACGAGAGGACGTCGTGACCTTGTTGGTGAGAGACACGACCTCCGATGGTGTCTCAAGAACCACGGAGGCATCGTCGCCTGCGGCCCCTCCTGCACCCACAACAACACAGGCGGTGTTGAAGTTCACACTGAGCGCCCCCAAGGGCGCAAAGTAGGACGGACCGTTCGCGAGGTCAACGTCCTTTCGCCAGCCTTCAATGAGGCGACGATCATCAAAAAATGTGTCGTCGTAGATGACATCTCCGGCCACCTTTGACACTCCTGCTAGCTTGAGATCAAGGACCAATTTCCAGAGGTCCTCGGTGACCAGCGATGGGTCACCAAAACCTTTCACGTAGAGGTCGCCTTTCAGAGTGCCGTCAGCGCCCAGCTCCGCGTCTGTCGAGAGGTAGGTCGAAAAGGTGTACCCGGGCCCCAACTCGCGCAGGGCGACGGCGGCAGTCACAACCTTCATGACGGACGCCGGAATGAAGGCTTGGTCCGCCCGCCTGGCGAACACCTCTTCGCCAGTGTGAACATTGACCACTTGGACTCCGAAGTCCGCCTGACTCAATGCAGCATCCGCCATAAAGCGGTCCAAGACCCCTTCCAGCATGTAGGACGGGGTCTCTACCTCGTAATCTTCTGCAGCAGCCGGACTCGCGCTCGAAAGAAAATGACCGATAAGAAGCAGAGAGGGGATCTGACGCATGGACTTAACTCAGGTGATGGAGCTTGAAGGGCGCCCGAGGGAGAGCGGCGACCGAGGCAGGCAGCATGGGACATTCTGCACCATCAGAGTACCACTTCAACCGACTTATGAAAAACATAATATTCTAGTATTTTCGATATGATGTGGACACTTAATAAACCTTTTTCGATTTGTAGTGTTGGCAAAAGCAGGCGCGCCCCGGTGGCTCCGATTGCTCGCCTGTGGCAGAAAGGTATGGTCCCGTTCGGAGCATCAATGCTGAGTTCGACATTGTTCATGGGTGCGCTAGCGCTCTCCACCGCGGCCGCCGAGGCGTCCGAATTCCGGCCAGAGCGGCCTCCGACACCAGCAATGTCACTTGAGAATGCTGGAGCCATGAGCATCTGGACCAATCCGTCGAGTATTGGCTTTGACCCTGACCCTAGTTCCGCATTTTTCTACGCTTGGAGTCCGGATGGGTCGGGCGCCGGACCGCGGGTCTTCACCCTCGCAGGAAGCGGTGGCCCGCTCGGCCTCGGAGTCGCTCACCAGGCGTACGCGAACGGCCTGTCATGGACGACTATTGCAACCAACCTAGCGATCCCAACGGGCACCCAGTCTCATCTCGGTCTGAACGTCGGGTGGCAGATTCCAGAAGGGCCGGACAACAACTTCGCAACCTTTGACCTCGGGTGGGGCTGGCGACCACTGTCATGGTGGGGCATGTCGCTCGTGGGGCAAAACCTTGGCGAGACCGGCCGCCTGACGAACGTACAGGAGCGCGTGAGTGTCGGATCGACGCTACGCCCGTGGAACAGCAAGCTGGAGGTGAGTGGCGCATACCACTGGTACTCCCGAGTTGACGCGAGCGTGCCACCGTATGCGGAGGCCATCGTACAGACGGAACCTATCGACGGCCTCAAGCTACGCTTTTCCGTCGACCAGCTCGGCACGATCGGTGCCGGCCTCGAAATCGGCTTTGGCGTGGGCACTATCGAAGGACACGCAAGCCAAAATGCCACCAACAACCTCCCAACGGTCGCGATGATAGGGACGACCGCATCACCGGATTCAGGCACGCTCATCAAGTCGAAGCGCACGGTGCGACACATCGTCATGGACGACCGATTCCCCTACCAGCCGATACAGAGCTTCTTCTTTGACGAGGGCGAGAGCTACCTCCACATGCTCGGAAGGCTGCACGAGGCCGCCAGCGATAAGACCACCAAGGCGCTGTTGGTCGAGGTCGATTGGGTGCCGTTCAGCTTCGCCCAGATTGAAGAGATTCTCGGGCAATTCGATCTTGCTCGAGCCAACGACAAGAAGGTCGTCGTCTACCTCGACCAAGATGCGGGCAATAGCGCCTACATGCTGGCGGCAGGTGCCGACCAAATCATCATGAACCCCGCCCAACAACTCATGCTCGTGGGCCTCTCTGCCGAGCTGATGCACTACCGTGAAACGCTAGACTTGGTCGGTGTCGAGCCACAGTTCACCCGTCGGTCGGAGTACAAAGCCGCCGCCGAGACCCTCACCAACAGTCGCTCCTCGAAGGCGCAGCGAGAGCAAGTCAATGCCCTGCTCGACGACCTCTCGGGT
This sequence comes from uncultured Enterobacterales bacterium, assembly GCA_964554315.1. Lineage (GTDB taxonomy): Bacteria > Myxococcota_A > UBA796 > UBA796 > UBA796 > UBA796. Next base: position 3,624 of record CAZKOI010000278.1, read on the forward strand.
CAGCTTGTCGCCCGAATTGCTAAGGGACGAAGCAAGACGGTTGAGGACGTTCGAGCCCTCATTGATCAGGGGCCGTTTACCGTCGATGAAGCCAAAGCGAACGGCCTCATCGACGACGTCGCTTACCCCGATGAGCTCAAGAAGGCTGTCAGCAGCGCGATTGGCCGTGGAAACATCTTCCGCAAGACGTTCTTCGACACCGATACCGGGTGGCGATCGCAGCATGAGGTGGCCGTCATCTTCGTCGAAGGAGCCATCACCACTGGCCGCAGTCAGCAGCCTGGGATCCTCGGCGGCGGACGGACCGCAGGCTCCGTCACTATCCGCGAGCAGCTCGAGGAGGCCGCGAAGATCCCGAGCGTCAAGGCCGTCATCCTCCGGGTGGACAGCCCCGGCGGAAGCGCGCTCGCGAGCGACGAAATCTGGCGCGCAGTCGCCGAAGTACAGCGTGGGGGCAAGCCCGTTATCGTGTCTATGGGCGGCGTCGCGGCGTCAGGAGGCTACTATGTCTCCGCAAACGCGGATGCCATCTTTGCGCACCAGAGCACCATCACCGGCAGCATCGGCGTCATTGCAGGCAAGTTCAGCCTAGCTGGACTCTACGACAAGATTGGCGCCAATCATGAGAGCTACATCCGAGGCCGAAATGCGGGGATGTTCTCCATGTCCCGCCCGTTCGACGAGCACGAGTTTGCATCCTTCGACAAGATGGTGGGTGACATCTATGGCCAGTTCACCTCAAAGGTTGCCAAGGGGCGCAACCTCGAGCTGCCCAAGGTGATCGATGTCGCGGGAGGCCGAGTATGGTCCGGAGGACGAGCACGCGACGTCAAGCTGGTGGACAACATCGGCGGCTTCTACGAGGCGCTTGCTCACGCAAAGAAGAAAGCGAAGATTCCCGCACGAGCTCACGCGGAGCTCATCACCTTTGGTGCCCGATTGGGACCAGAAGAGGCCCTTGAGCGCATGAGCGTTAGCCTCTTCCAGCAATCCGTGGTCGGTATGAACAGCCGCTCAAGGACGCTGCCGGAAATCGAGATGTTGCGCCAGATTCAGGCCATGGGCGATGAGCGTGTGTGGGCGCTCATGCCGTACACCATCGACGTGCGGTAGCCGCCTTGGCACACATTCTTGTCGTTGATGATGAACGAGCCGTCCGCGTGGCGCTGGACGTGAACCTCACGAAGGCTGGTCATACTGTCTCCCTTGTAGACACGGCCGAGCGCGCTCTGGAGACGCTTCGTGCGTCACCGGTTGACGCGATTCTGACCGATCTGATGATGCCTGGCATGGATGGCATGGACCTGCTCAAAGAGGTGAAGCGAGGCTGGCCCCTTACGCAAGTGATCCTGATGACGGGGCACGGCACCGTCGAGCGGGCCGTCGAAGCGATGCGACTTGGTGCCCACGACTTTGTCATCAAGCCTGTGTCGAAGGTCGAGCTCCTCGCCATCCTCGACCGCGCGCTCCGAGAGCGT
>CAZKOI010000279.1:0-5095 GCA_964554315.1 uncultured Enterobacterales bacterium
GACATCTTCGGCCAGCGCCTGTCGGCGACCGGTGCCGAGATCGGGGCCGACGACTTTCGTATCTCCAGCATGGGTCCCGACGAGGGGACCCGCTGGTTCGGCCAACACAGCCCCGACGTGGCGTACAACCCAGCCGCCAACGAGTACCTCGTGGTGTGGGATGCCGATGCCGACCCCGGCGCTGGACACTGGCCTTTTGAAGAATGCGTCGGGTCTCGCTTCGACCCGTTCGCGATCGGCTCACCGTCCTTCTCGGGCGAGATCTTGAGTGTCCCTGTCGAGCACAGCGGCGGGTGTGCTGAGCACAGTTGGCGACTGTGCTGGAACGGCACCGTCTCCGATGTCGGGATCATCCCGGAGATAGAGGTCAAGCTCGAGCACGACGCTGGAGGCGATATGTGTGAGGCCTGGATATCGGATACACTCACGTTCGACGGCGCTTGGCTAGCCTCAGCGGTCGGCAGCACCGTCAACGTGGTCATCCTCCTCCCCGACGGCTCCTTTGCCTCTGCACTCTACTCGCCATGAATGAAAAGAAGCTCCTCGACCGAATCGATGAACTCGAGATGCGGTATGCGTTCCAGGAGGACTCCATACGGCAGCTCGACGAGGTCCTCCAAGAGGCGACGGCCGAGATCGAGCGCCTGAGGGGGGAGCTTAAGACCGTCCGCGAGCAGCTCAAGGAAACCCTCGGTCCGGAAGCCCCTCTCGAGGAACAGGTACCGCCGCACTACTAGAGCGAACTACCCAACAAGTAGACGGTCAGACCCAGCGGATAGATGAGTCCAGAGTTGGACATATTCGATGCGGCGAGCGTGTCGAAGAGCTCTTGCACCTGCGCCTTGGGGTCCGGTGGGCCCGCCGACCGCGACGTGGAGAAGGCCTCGAAGAAGGAGACCCCTTCCGGCAGCGAGGTCACAAGCCCCAGGATGCAACCCGCGACGATCGCAGGCAGCCCCATCACCTGCACCACATCCCGGGTCGCGGTCCCCAGAATGTCGCCCGCAACCATGATGAGAGCCAACGACACCGCGATCATGACCCCGCCCTTTGCGGCGCTGCCTCCAGTCTCTGCCTGTCCCTCGGGCAGCGCACCGTCGCCCTTGTCAAACAGAATGTAGACGGCAAAGAGCGAGAGCAGCACCGGCACAACACCCCAGCTGGTGTCGGCGCCGAACTGCATCAGAACGATGGGCGCCGTGATACCGACGGCCGAGAATACGGCCTCCTTGAGGTAGCGTCGATCGAAGGCTGCACCCGCTCGGCCGCAGCCGATGACTGCAGCGGCGGCCATCAGCAGGTTCAGGAGGTTGGATGAAGCGATATTCCAGAGACCCGCCTCCCACACTTGCGAGAGTCCGGCAGCGACGAGGGCCACAAACTCCGGGACCGAGGTGGCGTAGCCCGTCGCCTTCCCGCGCGCTTTCAGGCTCCACCCCAACGCAGCACTGAGGTGGTCGATTCCCGGCACCATCACGTACTTCACCAGAGCAATGATGACGATCGAACTGAGGACCATGGCGACAACAGGCATGCGTCACCCTATCGTGGCTGCGCGACTCCGCACGCCGCACCTGGCTCATTATCGTTGGCGTCGGATGGCCATGAGGGTGAGGCCGTGGGCCGGCGCCGACCTTGGCGTTCCTCGAGGGGCTCCCGAGTGAAGGAGATTCAGTGCTTCTTGTAGGTCAAATTCAGCGGCTCCCACCGCCACCAAGGTCGCCACCATCTTCCGCACCATGTGTCGGAGGAAGCCGTCGCCCTCGATGTCGACGGTGATGCCCGTCGTGTCGTGGCTTAGCTCCACACGATCAATGCGCTTCACCCGATTGGGCGAAGCGCACTTGTAGCTATAGGCCGAGAAGTCGTGGCGTCCTACCATGGCTTCCGCGAGCCTGTACATGGACTGAAGATCCGACGGGGGCGCCACCGACCATGCCCGTGAATCATCCACGCGGTCCGTTCGAAGGCGGTAGCGGTACCACTTTCCCTGGCTAATGTTTCGGGCATGGGTGTGGAAGTCCGTGGGCGAAGCCACGACGTTCAGCAGCCCGTCCGGTCGGTCAACCGCGACGGATCGCTCGAAGCCCAACGCATCAAACGGGGGTAGAAACCAGCACGTCGCGAGGTTCTCCTCCGCGTGAACGCCGCGATCGGTCCGCGCGGTGAAGTTCAGCGCCCGCGCACGCTGACCCGCCGCGGCCTCAAGCCTCGCCCTGAGTACAACGGAGACGGTGGGATAGCCCGGCTGGTTTGGAATGCCGTAGAAGCGGCTACCGTCGTAGCCCAGCGAGATCAGGTACTGGAGTCGGTCGAGTCTGGCCATGGCCCATGGTAGCGTGCCACCATGGATGCAGTCGATGCCGTTCAAGCGTGGGTCCAGCGCGTGGTCGTAGGTCTTGACCTCTGTCCATTCGCTCGAGCCCCTCTGCAAGAGGACCGCGTCGACTTCCGGCTCGTGCGCGCAGTGGACCTGGAGTCCATCCTGGCCGAAGTCCTTCATGCGGCGCAGGTCATTGGGGAAGACGCGGACACGACCTTGTTGATCATCCCGAGCCTCGACCACAGCTTCGACGCCTTCCTTGAGGTGGTCGACCTTGCCGAGGCAGTCCTCGAGTCAGCGGCACTACCGACCGCTGTTCAGCTCGCCCACTTTCACCCCGACTACGTCTTCGCGGACGCTTCCCCAGGAGATCCCGCCAACCACACCAATCGGGCCCCGCATGCCGTGATTCACATTCTTCGCTGGACAGACGTCCGCACAGCGATGGAGACACACGCAGCCGTCCAGTCCATCCCAAAGAGAAACCAAACCCTGCTCCGCGGACTGGGAGCCTCAGGTCTGCCGGCGCTTACAGGGCCCAAGCGGCGCGATCTCCGCCACGCTCTCGCACCCTATAAGTGCTGGGATCGGGAGACTCAGGCCATCTTTGAAGCCAAGGGTGAGGCGCTCGAGGACTGCATTCTCCAGAATCGGGAGGAGGTCATTGGTCTCGCCGAATTCATCGAAGAGCACCGCATCCGAAGCTACCTCGAGATCGGTGTTTGGACGGGCCGGCTCGTCTCTGCGCTCCACTCCACGTTTGCCTTTGACCGAGTCGCGGCTGCGGACCAGGGCTATGCCAGGGCGTGTGGCTTATCCATCCACCTCCCGGAGCAGACCCACGTCTTCTGGGGCGACTCGGACTCCGACGCATTCCTGGAGTGGAGAGCCTCCTTGGGCCACATCGACTTGGTCTTTATCGACGCCAACCACAGCGAGCGGGCAGTGCGAAGAGACTTCGAGATCAATCGAACCTTTCCCCATCGTTTCCTCGCCTTCCACGACATCCGGGGTACGAGCCGGTGGACCGTGGGAGTTCGGCGGTTCTGGGATCAGCTTCAGGACGGACACAAGCTCGAGATCTGCCGTCCCCATGTCGAGCTTGGCCTCGAGACCTCAACAATGGGCATCGGTATCTGGTCGGAGGTGATACCCTGAGCACTGCGGGGGACGCATGCAGATCGTCTTGATCGACCCATTGATGGACTACCGGGCGCACTGCGTGTCGGAAACACTCGGCTTGATGTACGTCGCCGCAGTCCTTCGTGAGGCCGGCCATGGGGTTCGTATTGTCGCCACTGGCCTGCGTCCGAGCCGCTCGATCACACCGGAGGACGTGGAGGACGCCGACTGGGTCGGTATCACCTCGACATCGGCGCTCTTTGGCAATGCACACGCCCTCCGAGCCACCATCGCTTCTTGGCGCCCCGACCTCCCCGTCGTGCTCGGCGGGGCTCACGCCACCGTCAGCACCGCCTCTGCCCTGGACGCCGGTTTTGACTACGCCATCCTCGGCGAGGCGGAGCGAACCGTGGTCGAGTTCACGGCGAATCTCGAGAAGGGCCGAGCACGAGACACCCGAGGCATCGCCTACCTCGCGGACAACGGCGAGCTGGTGCGGACCCCGCCGCAGGCATTGATCGACGACTTGGATGAGATTCCCTTCCCGGCGAGGGACCTCTACGACTATGACGCCTTTCGAGCCGCCGGTGGGTGGGAGTTTGGCATCATGTCGTCCCGCGGATGCCCCTTTCGGTGCACCTTTTGTCAGCCGACACTCAACATGATCTTCGGTCGCTTGCGCAAGCGCGGTCCCGAGAACGTCGCGCTTGAGATGGCCCAGCTCGCGGAGCAGTACAATCCCCCGATTCTGTACTTCAAAGACGACACGCTTTCCGCGAACGGCCTGGAGTGGTTTTCTCGGTTTCAGGATGTCCTCCGTGTACACGGCGTGCACCAACGGTGGAAGTGCAACACCCGCGTCGATAAGGTCAGCCCCAAGATCCTGGACGCCATGGCCGAATCAGGCTGCGAGGAGGTGGTGTTCGGTGTGGAGAGCGGCTCGCAGCGAATCCTCGACTTCTATCAAAAGGACATCGCCGTCGAAGACACCATCCGAGCCTTCGCTCTGTGCAAGGAGCGAGGCATTCGTGCGGGCGCCAACGTCATCCTCGGTGCACCCATGGAGACGGCCGAGGAGCTCGACCAGACCTACCGCCTCTTGGAGCGGATAGAGCCCGACCACTTCTGGGTATTCTTTGCGACGGCACTGCCAGGGAAAGCACTCACCCAGTACGTGGTCGAGCACAATCTCTTGAAGCGAAACCTCGGCTACCACTACTACGACACCGCCATGAACGGCGTCTATGGCTCCGCAAACATCGCGCTGGAGAGCATTTCCTTCGAACAGATGGTGGCGATGAGGAACAAGATCCTCGCGCTCAAGAGGGGGTCAAATCAGGAAGAGTTGGCGATCCACCACAACATTGACCAACACAAGCCCGACCGCGCTCCTCGAGGATAATCAAGACCCCATACTCTTCTGACACAAACGTGCCGATGTGGGTGTAGATTGGTGCGACTGGAGGAAACCTCGATGCGCCTGCTCACTTTTCTCTTTCTGACAGGGTGTCCCGCAGCCTCGAAGGGACTCGTAGAGACCGATGCCCCGGAGGGCACGAGCCTTCCCGAGGTGAGCGACGACACCGGCGCGCTTGCGGATGCTGATGCCGACGCCGATGCCGACGCCGATGCCGACGCCGATGCCGACGC
>CAZKOI010000280.1:0-5077 GCA_964554315.1 uncultured Enterobacterales bacterium
CGCAGTCGTCATCCAGTCCGTTGCAGAACTCATCAGCTCCCGGATACCGAAGAGGGTCTGAATCATCGCAATCTGTGGGGTAGGCGCTCTCATCTTCGGTGATCCAACAAGCGACCACGGGCACCGAAGGATCGCCTGCGCCATCCCCGTCTGAATCCGCAAACCAGGTCTCCATATCGACCGCATCGAGCAAAGGATCACCATCACAATTGTGGTCCTCCATGTCGCAGACCTCGGAGGCGGCCGGGTGAATGTCATTGTCGTCATCGTCGCAGTCAAGCCCATTCTCGACAAAGCCAGCCGGTCGCTCACAGGCCGTGGTTGCCGTCTCCCAGTCTCCATACGAGTCGCTGTCATCGTCTCGGAACCAGGTCAGCGCATCGAGCGCATCGCCCTCATCAACCTCCCCGTCGCAGTCGTTGTCCATACGGTCACACAGTTCGTCCGCATCGGGAGAGACCGAGGCATCGCCGTCATCGCAGTCGCCCTCAAGCACCGAGAAGCCGTCGCCATCGAGATCAACCGGCTCTGCACCCGTGTCGCCGGTGTCTCGCGGCGAACCCGAGTCGGACACGGCGGTATCGGGCACCGAGATGTCCGGCGGCGACGTATCCGGGGATGAAGTATCCGGTGGGTCTTGAGCGATTGTGCCGCTGTCGTCGGCCGTTGAGGTGTTGCTGTCGTGGCTTTCTGGACTTGAGGGCCCCTTCACTGGCTCTCTTGACGACGAGCAAGCGGCTCCAAGCAGGAAAACCAATGACAACGCCTTCATACGCCACCTCGAGCACCTGAACCCAAGGGTAGCACGAGAATCAGGCCTTGAAGCCGACAATCAGCAGGAAGAGCGAATCAAATTACCGTTGCCTCTTCGCCTCGTCATTCGGTAAAGTCGGGCCAAACTTGGAGAATAGGTGCGCTTGATTATCTCACTACTGCCCTGGCTTGTGGTGAGCTTCAGCTGCAGCCCATCCACCAAACCCAGCACGACCGATCGACTGGAGGGGAGCGACGCAGGAGACTGCTCTGACGAAGTGGACAACGACCTTGATGGCCTGTTCGACTGCGATGATGACGGCTGCGAAGGCTCCTCGGCCTGCACTGAAGTAGACACGGATGCAGACACGGATGCAGACGCAGACGCGGACACGGATGTAGATGCTGACGCTGACGCTGACGCTGATACCGACGACACTGCCGATTCGGACACGGCAGCGGACCCCGATCCGCCCGAGCCTGACCTCGACGAGGATGGCGTGCCAGCTTCCGAGGACTGTAGCGATGAAGACCCTACCTTAGGGGCCCGATCAGAGGATGCGGACTGCGACGGCGCCACGACCATGGACGACTGTGACGATACCGACCCCGACTCACTGACCCGGCTTGAAGACGGAGACTGCGACGGGGTGCTGAGCACGGAGGACTGCGAGGATGACAACCCTGAGATTGGTACCGGCCTAGAGGTCGTCGGGACGGGTAGCTTTCACGGCTGCGCGCTGGACTGTGCGGGTACCCCGCATTGCTGGGGAATTGCCATCGAAGACGGACGCTCTGAAGCACCCGACTTGACGCTGAAGAGCCTCAGTGTGGGGGTCTACAACTCCTGCGGCTTAGACCGGGACGGCAATGCCCACTGCTGGGGATACCTTCCCGAAGCCCTCACCCCACCCGAGGGTGAGTTCACCCAGATCACCACCGGCGGTGGTTCTCACATCTGTGGACTGAGACCCGACAAAACCATTGAGTGCTGGGGAACCAACTACGACGGTCGCCTCGATTCGCCCGAGGGAGAGTTTGAGAGCATCAGTGCAGGGGCCCATCATACTTGCGCCCTCAGCGCGGCCGGTGAGGCGCAGTGCTGGGGGCTCAACAGCCATGGCATTACCGATGTCCCGGAGGGCGTGCTGTGGGCGAGCCTCGATGCGGGCTGGATCATGAACTGCGGCTTCACCATCGGTGGGGAGGTCCTCTGCTGGGGTGAAGACAGTGGCGATCGGACGACTCCCCCTGAGGGCGTGATGTTTGAGTCCATCTCAGTCGGCGGGTACCACACCTGCGGCCTCGATTTTGCGGGTCAGATGTACTGCTGGGGCACTGTGGCAGGTTCAGAAGTCGAGAGTATTCCAGGCGAATTCTACGCCACCTCTGCGGCCACTAGCTCGTTCTCATGCGCCATCGACACCGACCGAAGGCTTCACTGTTGGGGCGAGTCGGGACCGCCGATGACTACTCCACCGCCAGAACTCTGAGGATCGGATATGCCCTTCGGCATTCCGTCCGTTCACCGTTACTGGGCTTCATGCACTTACTTCCCGCTTTACTGACGCTTTTCAGCTGTGCTGGTAGCGAAGAGAATGACACCTCGCCCACCACGCACGGCGAAATCATGCCCATTATTGAGGCGCGATGTACCAACTGCCATCATGACGGTGGCGCGGGAGGTTTCTCCCTCGAGAGTGCCGATGTCGTCTCCCAGCTGCACGCGCAGATCGCCGATGCCGTCGAGAGTGAGCGAATGCCCCCCTGGCCCGCAAAGGCCGGTCCCGCCTATGCCTTTGACTGGCGCCTCACCGAGGATCAAATCGCTGCCGTCCGGGCGTGGTCCGAAGCTGGGGCACCGCTGGGCGACCCTGACGCACCGGGAGAGGCCATCGACGCCATCGGATCCGCCATCTCTCGTGTGGACCTCACGCTCGAGATGCCCGAGCCCTATACACCCTCCACACTCACCGAAGACGACTATCGCTGCTTTCCGCTACCTTGGACGGGCGAAGAGACTGCCTACATCACCGGCTTCAACGCGATTCCCGGCAACCCGGGTGTCGTCCACCACATCGCCGCTTACCTGATTCCGAAGGACAATCTGATGGGCGACGCGGTCTTCGACCAACTCCAGGCCTGGAGTGACGAGGCGGAGGCCCCAGGGTATCCCTGCTATGGCGGTCCGAGCGGTCCCTCAGGGGACCTCCAGCTCCCCATCCAGCAGCTCGCACAGTGGGTCCCTGGCAGCCAAGGACTCGACTTTCCGAGCGGGACAGGCATCGAGGTCACGCCCGGCTCGTGGGTGGTGCTTCAAATTCACTACAACACGGCGACCTCCAGCGGTGAGGACCAGACCGCCATCGACTTCAAGCTCGATGCTGAGGTCGACGCTCTCGCGGCCTACGCGCCCTGGCTCAACGCCACATGGACCATGGGTGGGATGACCATTCCAGCGGGTGAGACGGACGTCAGCTACACCACCACGGCCGCCCCTCAAGGATTTTTCCAGTTCCTGAACCCAAGCCTCGACCTGGATGGAGGCTTTCGCATTCACGGCAGCATGCTCCATATGCATCGGCTCGGGGCCAGCGGAGCGCTCTCGGTCTTGAGGGCTGATGGCTCCGTCGAGCCCATCCTTGAGATTCCCGCATGGGACTTCGACTGGCAGTTTTCCTATCTGCTCATGGAGCCAATCGATTTCCGCGACGGCGACCAGCTCTCGCTCACCTGCACCTTCGACAACGATGGGCCAGACGCGGTTGATGTCGGCTGGGGAGAAGGCAGTGACGATGAGATGTGTGTCGGCAACTTATACATTGCCCAACATTGAGTTCTTCGGGCTTGAGCTGGACCGTCGTGCTGCGAGCCTGCTGAAGGATGCACTTGGAGTCTTGTTCTTGTGTGATGATGAGATACTGCAATGGTGGGCAGTATTGGGGCTGACAATGCTCCCGCGGCCCCGTAGCCAGACCTTCAGGAGACCGACACAGTGACACGAATCTACGCCTTAGTTCTGCTGACCTTTGTCGGGCTCGGCTGCAGTGAGAAGACCGCTAAAGCACCCCCTCCCCTCATCAATCTCGATGCCGATGCCGATGCCGATGCCGATGCCGACGCGGACGCCGATGCCGATGCCGATGCCGATGCCGGGCAGCCCGACCCCAGCGCAGATGAAGACGGAGATGGCGTGCCCTACGCTGAGGACTGCGACGATGACGATGGAGCGCTCGGGTCGATCACGACAGATGCGGACTGCGATGGCCTCCTGATAGAGGAGGACTGCGACGACGACGACGACCGCTAACATCCCGGGCCGAGGACGGCGACTGCGACGGTGTCGTCACTGAGGATGACTGCGATGACAGCAACCCAGAGCAGGCCATCTGCTGGGCGAGCGTCAGCGCGTGGCAGTACCACACCTGCGGCCTGACCACCGACGGCAAGGCGATCTGCTGGGGTGAGAACAGAGACGGAAAGCTCAGCGCACCGGGGAATGTCATGACTGAGGTGGCCGTCGGCTCTGACTTCAGCTGTGGACTGAAGTCCAATGGCTATCCTGTGTGCTGGGGCGACGAGGTCGTCTATGACTTCACCACTGTGCCGAGCGAGCCGATGACAAACCTCAGGGCAAGCGCCTTGCACGGCATCGCCCTCGACGCGGACCTCGAGCCTCGTCCATGGGGAATGGATAGGTGGCGAAGCGAGGGCTTCGGCCTCCCCGACGGACCGTTCATCGACGTCTCCGCTGGCGTTGGCTTCTCTTGTGGTCTGCTGACCTCCGGTGAGATCGACTGCTGGGCCTACTCTCTGTACCCCGACTACGACCAGGCCGATGCGCCAGCCGGCGTGTTCACATCTATCACTTCGAGCAAGTACCACTCCTGCGCGCTGAGAGAAGATGGCACTGTCGCGTGCTGGGGTTCGAACCACGACGACAAGTGTGAGCCCCCCGAGGATGTGCGCTTCAAGTCCATCTCCGCAGGTGGCGACCATAGCTGCGGCGTCACCACAGAGGATGAAATACGCTGTTGGGGTTGGGATGGATACGGCGCCACCACGGTCCCTGCCGGCACGTTCAAGATGGTCAGCTCTGGCGATGGCTACGCATGCGCCGTCACGACGGATCACCGGATTCGGTGCTGGGGCCTGATGGGAGGCTACTCCGACCGAGACAAAGGTCAGCTAGACCCACCCTTCGCGCCATAGCCTTTCGTCTCAGACATCGTCGATAAAGACCGTGTCCCCCGCACCGGCTCCTTCGCTACCACCCACGACGTCTTGGTCCGTCGTTGAGACGGACAGTACAGGACTCGTGGGG
>CAZKOI010000281.1:0-5053 GCA_964554315.1 uncultured Enterobacterales bacterium
TCGAGAGCGACGCGGAGTACACGCTTTTCGTGATGTGTACAAGCGACACCACATTCTGGTGAAGGATCCACAGACGGGGGTCTGGCACGAGTGGCAGATTGGAACGAAGTCGCTCACGACCATGATCGAGGACGTGAAGGTCACGCTCCCTGACGGCGTGCAGCTGCACGGTTCGGACTTCCATGTCGTGATGTATGACGTCCTCGACAAGCTCAATGATCCGGCCATTCGGTCCCAGCATGGGCTGCCGGACTCGATATCGGATGACATAGGGCTCACGGCGATTCGCCAGCGCTACGACCAGCTCATGATCGATGCGGGCACGGTGAAGAAGGGAGCCACTGAGCCAGAAAATTTCACGCAGAGACTGAGCGACATGGGGGATGATCTCGCCGGAGCCTTAGAGCGGCTCGAGGCCAAGCACCCCGGGCTGGCCACGAGGCTCGACACCAAGCTCGCTGCTGAAAAGGCCGCTGCGGGTGGCCACCCAGAGGCAGCGGTGGCAGGGCCGGTCACTCATCCCGACATGCCGTGGTGGCGGTCGGGCGGGGACAATGCGGCAAAGTCAGGCTTGGAGGACTCCCGGCCGAAGCTTCGTCCAGAGCACGAAGGCGTCGCCGAATACCAGGAGTTTCGTCGCGCTGTGGGCTTCTTGAACGACGGAAAGGTCGACCCTCACGCCGCTAAGCAGGGTGCGCTGGGCGATTGCTACCTCTTGGCGGGATGTGCCGCGGAAGCACGGGCCAACCCCGCCGGTGTTCGGCGGCTGATCAAAGACAATGGTGATGGCTCCTTCGATGTCACCCTGTACATTCGCGAGAGTTGGTACAAGGCGCCCGAACCCAAGGTGATCACTGTCGACAACTTCTTTCCTGCGCGCAGCGGGGCGCCTATCTACGCAAAGGTTGGCCGCAGCGAGGGCGGCAGCGACGAGATGTGGATGGCGATCTTTGAGAAGGCGCTCGCCCAAGAGAAGGGTAGTTACGACCTCATCAGTGGCGGTAACATCAACACGAATTTCCACTTTGGTAGCGTTCACGAGCTGCTCACAGGACAGCAGAGCAAGCGGATCGCGACGGCCAGCATGAAGGATGATGAGCTGCTCCGCAGGATAGCGGCATCCTTGGACAAGAATGAGCCCATCTATGCGGGAAGCTACAGCTTCAACGACGATGCGGCCATGAAGGCGGCGGGCGACAAGATGGACATCATTGCGAACCACGCCTACTCGATCGAGAAGGTGGACCTGGACTCGGGGACGGTGGATCTCCAGAATCCTTGGGGTATCCGCCATCCAAAGAACATCTCGATAGCGAACTTCAAGAAGTTTTACCGCAGCGTCGACGTGGGAACGGCTGCCAAGGCGGACGGCGTTGCCTCTGCGGCTCACCACGCGGACGATGCTGCGGACCTTGATCTTGATTCCCTCGTCGATGTGGGCGATCAGGTTGCGGACAACCTGGCGCTGACTTTCACCCGAGCCAGCGGCTTCAGCACGGCGATGGCCTCCACCCGGACGCGAGGTTCGGCCTCAGACCACCTGGCCGCGACGAGCCTTGATCCCAGCCAGATCAACTTCCCAGCGGAGGATGTCCGGAGCTTCTTCTGGCGGTTCCTGACGACGCCCGATCTGATCAAGTTCCAGGGAATCTATGTCTCCACTCCAGCGGTATTCTTTGTGAACCCCCACACCGGAACGGTGGTCGTAACGGACCTGGCCGGCACGTACCTGGAGGGCGTCTCTCTCATGGACCAGGCGCTCATAGAGCTGCTCCAGACGGGAGCCATGTAGATGTACACACAGACGGTCACGGTCCGGATCGACGAGACCACAGTGGGTGACCTGCGCGGCGAACAGGTCGCAGCCGGCAACGCCTTTGATGCCGACTACACCCTCGCGAACGGCGAGACGGCCCATGGTCCGACGATGGCGCTGTATGTGTTTGAGGGAGATCAGAAGCATCGGGTAGGAGCCGGGAGTGAGCTGACGGTTGGCGGGAGGACGTGGAGCGTGACCCAGGTGGATCTCGGATCCGGCGGGCTGGGATGGGTCGAGCTCCAGGCCAAGGTCTCGGCCGATCGGTCGCCAGCAAAATCTGAAGACCTCGACTTCTTCTTCTCGAGTCGTTGCCAGCGCTGTGGCGGCCAGACGGGCTGGGACGGTTCGGTTTCTTTCGAGCGAGGGCGCCCCGTCGTGGGAACACGCTGCATCCGCTGCCCGGAGCATGAGCTGCTCACCGGGGGAAGGGTGGAGCAGGTGTTCTTCGACGGCCCGCCGGTGTTCACGGCAGGCCGTAGACCGTCATGAGCGCTCCTGAGGGAGAATACCAGGGACTCTTCACGGGCTCGGCGCGGTTGGGTGTGCTCTGTGCGGGTCTGGAAATCCCGTATCCCCATGTCGTTCCGGTAGTGGCCGCATTCTCGGAGCGTCTCAAGTCCTACTTTGAGCTCTCTATCGATCCCGTGGTTCCAAGCCTTGGTGTGATGACGCGCGGCGAGGGGCAGGCTTTCGCGTTCCGCGTGGCTCGCTTTATGGAGGAAGGAGGCATCTCGGAGCAAGGCCTGCGGCGATTCTTGGTTCGAGCGAAGGTGTTTGAGTACAAGAACATCTTCTTCAAGGTCGAGGCGGATGAGCGCGGTCTGCGCGAGTACAGCACCTACTTCCGAAGGCGTCCGAGCCTGGAAGTTGCGCACGCATGTCTGGCCGACTCCGGCGTCGATGCGGAGGGTGTTGGCCTCATGGAGGCCGTTGCAGAGGTCCTCGAGAAGGACACGGTTCACTTTCTCGCAACGGCGGCATCTCGGCAGGGAGGCCTCATGGAGAAGGTGTATTTTTCACAGCCGGAGGGGGCCGCGAGCTGGGATCGGATGCGTGCAGCGGCCGTCCTGGCGGACCTGACGGATGCGGACTGGGCCCCGCTGGATGCCCACCGCGCCTCGCTCGAGGGTCGGACGACCTTTGTCTCGCTGGCGTATGCCAACGGAACATTGCTGCCGGGGTTGAAGATTGACATTCACAACGTCGATCCACGGGTCGTGAGGAACCTGCTGACGGACCCTGAGCAGCGCAGTCGTGCCGACATCGCTCGCGCCTCGAGCGGGGCAGAGGCGCACAGCTATGTCGGCCTCGGACTGGCGGCCGGGCGGCCTGTTCGAGTCAAGACCTATCAGCTTGGCTGATGGCCATGGTGTAGCGTCTAGTGATGGACGCTCTGGTCGCTGCCGCCGCCGATCCCACCCAACAGTTGATCCTGATGGTCATCTTTGGTGCCGTGATCGTGCGCGCAGCCTTCGGCTTCGGGGACGTGCTGGTGAGCGTGCCGATACTCACCTTGTTTGTGGGTCCGCGACTCATCGTCCCGCTCATGGGGTTGGTCGGGGCCACCAATGCCTTGCTGCTCCTCTTGGTCGAGCGCCAAGCGGTTCAGTGGCGACCCGTTCGCTACCTGCTGATGGCCTCGGTTCTAGGGGTGCCCCTCGGCGTTGCCGTTTTGACCTGGGTCGACGAGACC
Organism: uncultured Enterobacterales bacterium; assembly: GCA_964554315.1. GTDB lineage: Bacteria > Myxococcota_A > UBA796 > UBA796 > UBA796 > UBA796. Next base: position 3,513 of record CAZKOI010000281.1, read on the forward strand.
CTGATCAACCTCTCTCTTGGCATCATGCTGATCGCATTCTGTGGGTGGAGCCTCACGGGTCGGCGATCGCTTCGTCTTGAGGCTCCGGGCTGGGCGTGGCCCTTTGGTTTCTGTGCAGGCGTGATGGGCGGCGCGGTGACCGCCACGGGCCCTCCCATTGTGGTCTACAGCACCACGCAGGACTGGGCACCAGAGGAGCGACGAGCGACCATGCAGGGCTTCTTTCTTCCAAACGGGATCTTCGTGCTGGTCAGTCACGGTCTAGCGGGCCTGTGGACACCGGAGGTCCTCCGTCTTTACGTGCTCTCCCTGCCGGTGTGCCTGCTGGCGCTTCCGGTCGGGACATGGTTGGCGGGACGTCTCAGTCGTCCTCGATTTGAGTTACTGACCTTCTTGGTTTTGCTCGGCACGGGCTTATTGCTCGTTATGCAGTGAGCGGGCAGGCTCGGCGCGAGGAGGACCTTTGGCGGGAGCAGGACTGAGTATCGTGGCCATGGGCGGCAATTCGCTCATCAGCCCAGAGATGGCCCCGACCGTCGAGAACCAGTTTCAGCTGGCCGCTCGAGCCGTAGTGCCCATTGCTGACCTCATCGAGTCGGGTCAGCGGCTCGTGATTACCCACGGGAATGGCCCGCAGGTTGGGTTCATGGCCCTCCGATCAGAATTGAGCCGCGAGCACATCCATGAGGTCCCGCTGGATTCGCTCGTAGCAACGACCCAGGGCAGCCTTGGCTACATGGTGCAGCGCGCGCTGGGCGAGGAGTTTAGGCGGCGTCAATTTAAGCACGAGGTGGTGAGCATCATCACGGAGGTGGAGGTCCTGCCGGATGACGATGCGTTCGAGCAGCCCACGAAGCCCATTGGGCGCTTCTACAGCGATGAAGAGTCGGACACGTTGGCGATGGATCGAGGCTGGGACATGGTCTACGTCGAGAACCAAGGGTGGCGACGCGTGGTTCCCAGCCCGGTTCCCCGAAAGATCGTGCAGCTCCCGACCATCCGACGGCTCCTCGATCAAGGCGTCACCGTCGTCTGCTGTGGGGGCGGCGGAATCCCTGTTGTGCGAGCCTCTGACGGGACCATTCAGGGCATTGAGGCGGTGGTCGACAAGGATCGCGTATCTGCGCTTCTCGGGGTGGCGCTGGGTGCTGAGCGTCTATTCCTGACAACGGGCACAGATGCCATATACCGAGACTTCGGCACCCCTAAGCAAGCGCGGATCGAGCGCCTCACGGTTGAAGAGGTTCGTGAAATGGCCGAACAAGGGCAGTTTCCGCCGGGGTCCATGGGGCCGAAGGTTGAGGCGGCCGTAGACTTTGTTTCGTTGGGTGGTGATGAGGCCGTGGTGTGCTCGCCGCCCAGGCTAGTCGAGGCCTTTGCGGGCTCGGCCGGCACCGTGATTGTGCCAGGCTAGGGTGAGCCCGATCCGGGCCGTGTGCAGATGGCCAATGGATCATGTTCGTGCTCAAAAGTACGCTTTCCGTGAGCCTCTTTTTTTTTGTGATGCTGGGCAGATGAGTCTTGAGTTCAGGCTCTCGCTG
>CAZKOI010000282.1:0-5043 GCA_964554315.1 uncultured Enterobacterales bacterium
GGTCAAAGCCATGGCGAAGAAATTTCTCAAGAAAGGCCTTCAGTTGGGGCGGAGAATACCGAACAGGTCGTGTTTGAGCCTTCTAACACCGTACCCAGGAGGAATCTGTGGAAGATACAATCGAGATTCCGTTTGATTGGGGGCGCTTACAACGGCTGATGGACAGCCACGGGCTCAACCACACGGAGGCCACACAGGTGGTCAGGGGAACGCTCTGTTTTGACCGGCTGAGCCACCGCAAGCGGCGTAGAGAACACCTGCAGGCTCACAGAGACCGATGCTCCTTTGCGAAGGCGCTTCGCGACGGCCGACCACGGGTTTTTGCCATGCACGGGCATCAGGTCGAGTTGATCCGGGTCAAGGCCGTCCGGCGCTACGAGGTCGACTACATCCCTTTGGGGCCGGATCTAAAGCCGTGTGGCGAGGTCAAATCTGCCCACAAGCTTGCGTTCAAGATGGGCGGCTACATGGAGCATGTGGCACGAATCCAGTCGTCCATAACGATGTGCCGCTTCGAGACCAGGGTGGCGAATCCTATCGAGAAACCGCAGCATCGCTACTTCATCTCCGACAAGAAGCTCTTCGGGTGGGTGGACGCTGCGAATGTCATCTGTGTGAAGACACTCGAAGGAGAGATGGTCAGAGGTACCCTTTCCTGGATAGGACGGTGGGAACTTGGGCTTAACGTCGAAGGCGTTGAGCTTGTTGTGTTCCGACATGCACTCTCCAACATCCAGGGTTTTCGATGGGGTTCCTCAAAGGGCGACTGACATTCCGACGGTATCGTGTGATCGATCCGCTTCCAGACGACTTCCGCGACCAGTTCGAACAGGCGCTGACTGAGCACGCCTTCCGCGAGAAGAGCGCCATCTCGAAGGGCGAGGAAACCGTCGGCTGGGTCCGATCCGACAACCTCCTCGAGACGGACTTCTCGAATCGGGACAAGTGGTTGTACACTCACTACGCCATGGCCGCGATGCGCATGGATAAGAAGGTGCTGCCCACTCCGTTGGTTCGAGCGATGATTGAAAAACGTGTCGAGGCCTGGTGTGAAGAAAACGGTCGGGCGAAGGCACCTGCGAGCGTACGGTCAGACATTCGGCTCAACATCGAGAATGACCTCCTCGCGCGAACGCTGCCCACGGTCAAGGTGGTCAACTTCTGCTGGAACCTTCCTGAGGGATGGATCCTGTTCGAGAACACATCCGACCGTGTAAATGACCGGTTTCGTACGCTGGTACGCAACTCATTCGGTGTCGGGCTGGAGCCATTTAGTCCGCTGGACTTCTTGGTCGATGCCCCCGAGCTTGTTGACCCACTCGCAGCGGCCGGGATGACCATCATGAATGGGGGTGGGCGATGACCGATTCACTTCCGCATTTGGCGACGGAGTTCTTTACGTGGCTCTGGTGGGCATCGGAACACGGTGGTGGACGCATTCAAGTGGATGGCGAGGAGATCATCCTCTGGGTCGACGATCGCCTTGCCTTCAGGCTGCCCTCCGAGGATGCGTCTCGCGCTGTGCTGACCGGCGCCGATACCGCGCGTGCTGCTGAGGCTAAGGCTGCGCTGGCCGCAGGTAAGGTGATCAAGGAGGTGCGCCTGCGTCTCCAATGGGCCGACCGTGAGTACGGCTTCACGCTCAAGGGCACAGGTCTGGATGTGGGAGGGCTGGTCCTCCCGCCACTACCAGAGGACGGCGACGAGCAAGATCGACTGATGGTCCGGATGGAGGCGATCGAAGCGCTATGGGCTGTTTTGGGCGCACTCTATCGGCAGTTTGCAGAGGTTCGCACCTGCGCTGATTGGACCGATGAGGTGGTGCCTGCGGTTCAAGCCTGGCTCACGGGAGAGGGGTAACCGCGCGCGCGATGTGCCTGTTTGATTGTGGCTGTTGCTCCCAAGTTCTGACGTGATACGTCACGTCCACGCGCGCGGTTAGCTCAGTCGGATAGAGCGCTGGCCTCCGGAGCCAGAGGCCGCAGGTTCGAATCCTGCACCGCGCACCACCACGATAGGATTAAGCACTTTGGTTTTCCTGCTCGCTCTTGCCCTGAATGCTTTTGGTCAGACGCCAGCGATGACCGGAATGGAACGCATGGGGCCGGTGTCGGCGGAGCACACAGGCGGAGATTTGGGTGTTGGCATCGCCGTCGGGGCTCCTACTGGGATTGCAGTGAAGCTCTGGCTGGAGGAGTGGACTGCAGTGCAGTTCTCCGCGGGAGGTGCGCTCGGGCAGTACAACGACATCGCGGCTACGGCGGACTATCTTCTTCAGTTCCGACCCTTTGACGTGGGTGACCCGGAGGTGAGCGTCCAGGTTCATCTTGGGCCAGGGATTCACGTCGGTGGAAACACCGCAGCAGAGATGACTGGCCGGTGGCTCGTTGGTCCGAGGGGAGTGGGTGGTTTCTCCATCATGAAGCGTGACATGCCCTTCGACATTTACATGGAGATCGCCCCGACCATCTACTTGGTGGATGGCGCGGGTTGGTCGATGAACGGGCAGATTGGCCTGCGGAACTACATGTAGGCGGATGATGGAGGTTTCTTTCTGGGGTGTGCGGGGTTCAATACCCACTTCGACGTCGGCGACGGTACGGTACGGTGGGCACACCAGCTGTGTTTGCGTACAGGCGCCCGACGCGCCTCCTCTGGTCCTCGATATGGGCACGGGAGCCCGCCCGCTTGGTCGGTCGCTGGTGGAGAGGGGATTCAGCGAAGTCTTCGTCGCGATGACTCACACGCACATGGACCACATCATGGGGTTGCCGTACTTTGACCCCATCTACAAGCCGGACTTCCGCGTGCGGTTTGGTCTTCCAGCGGCCACGGAAGAGGAGGTCGTCGAGCGGGTGGGCCGTTACCTCAACGGTGTCTTTCACCCTGTGTTCGTCAACGAGCTTGGCAGCAATCTCAGCTTCTTTCCGATTCCATCAGGGGCGGGCTTTGAGCTAGGACCGTACCGTATCAGGACGATGCGATTGGTTCACCCGGGCGGGACACTCGGCTATCGCATCGAGGTACAGGGTCGTTCAGTCTGTTATCTCACCGACACTGGTCCCATGGCTCAGCCGGGCGAGGGACTCATGGTGGGTGGGCCTCCCACGTCCATGGAGCTTGCCCTCCTTGACTTCTGCTCCGGGGCCGACGTCATGATTATGGACACGACCTTCGATCAAGACGAGTACCACAAGTGTCTTTCGTGGGGCCATGCGTACCCTGAGTATGCGGTTGCCGTTGGCAAGTTGGCCAAGGTTGAAGAGGTCATCTTGTTCCACCACAATCCAGATGCAAGCGACGACGAGCTCGACGCGATGGCAGAGGAGTGGGCGACACATGCATCACCGCGTGTCACTCTCGCCAAGGAGGGGAGGATCGTGAGCCTCGAGGGATAGCTTCCTATGTCGACGCAACGGTCGTGCAGGGCGCGCTAGGGGGCCTCGTCGTGCTTGTGCTGGCCGCGGGGTCCGCCTATGTCTTCAGCTGGCTCTGGCAGCAGGCGCTCCTCTCAGAGGCGGCCGAGGCGATCGGCGAAGCTAAAACCATGGGTGTAGAGATCCAACCTTTGGGCTTCGGGCCATCCATCGTCGCGAAGGGTCACCACAACGGGACCTCGGTGGTGGTGGCCTGGCGGGGTGGTGTTCGCGGTACCCGTACGACCTTCCGGATCGGTCGCAAGACCCGAGTCCTTCCACTGATCACGCGCCGTGATGAATTCCACCGCCTCATGCTCGGCGAAGAGTAGTCACAATCCGGCTATGCAATGGTGACGTCTTCACAGAGATAGACGTCTTGGATTGCATTCAGCAGGGCCACGCCTTCGGAGCGGCTCTTCTGAAACGCCTTCCTGCCGCTAATCAGCCCCATTCCACCCGCACGCTTGTTGATCACCGCGGTGTGTACCGCTTGTTGGAGATCGTTAGCTCCTGAGGCGCCTCCCGAGTTGATGAGTCCAATTCGTCCCATGAATCCGTTTGCGACTTGATAACGGCACAGGTCGATGGGGTGGTCGGTGGCCAGATCGGTGTAGATTCGCTCGTCCAGCTTTCCGTAGCTTGAGTCACCGGCGTTGAGCGCCCGGTAGCCATAGTTGTTGGTGGGGAGCTTCTGCTTCACGATGTCGGCTTCGATGGTTGCACCAATGTGGTTGGCCTGCCCGGTGAGATCAGCCGCCGCGTGGTAGTCCGTGCCATCCTTCTTGAACGCTGGGTTTCGAAGGTAGCACCAGAGAATCGTCGCCATTCCGAGCTCGTGTGCGTGAGCAAACGCTGCCGAGACCTCTTGGATTTGTCGGCTGGATTCTTCGGAGCCGAAGTAGATGGTCGCGCCCACGCCCGCACAGCCCATTTCCCAGGCCTGCTCGATCTGCGCGAACATGATCTGGTCGAAGGTGTTCGGCATGGTCAGGAGCTCGTTGTGGTTGAGCTTCAGGATGAAGGGGATCTTGTGTGCGTAGCGACGTGCGACAGCGCCCAATGCCCCGTAGGTAGTGGCCACGGCATTGCAGCCGCCCTCGATCGCCAGCTCAACGATGTTCTGGGGGTCGAAATAGTCTGGGTTCTTCGCGAAGCTGGCGCCGCCGGCGTGTTCGATGCCTTGGTCAACCGGCAGGATCGAGACGTAGCCTGTCCCGCCGAGGCGTCCGTGGTCGAAGATGCGCTGGAGGTTGCAGAGGGTCCGAATGTTGCGGTCCGAGGGGCCGAATGTCTGGTCCACCCAGTCGCCGCTAGGGACGTGGAGGCGTGCCTTGGGGATGGTGGTGCAAGTGTGGCTCAGGAGGGGGCCTGCGTCGGCGCCCAAGATTTCTTCGATTTGTGCGATAGACATGAGTACTCCGCTGAGGATTGCGGGGTTCTAAGACCTTGAGCCAGGATAAACAACCGCATGCCGCACCCCTCTCACCGGATTGACATCGTTGTGGTGCCGCAGCAACTCGAACGGCCGCTCTCTGATGGTGCGGCTGAGGAGCTGCTTGCTGCACTCGGAGTGAATGAACAGGGGTTTCCGGAGGAGCCGGATCGCATTGTTTCGGGAGGTTGT
>CAZKOI010000283.1:0-5008 GCA_964554315.1 uncultured Enterobacterales bacterium
TAGCCCGCAGCGGGTCAGATGGGATAGACGACGCCCATGAGTGACGATGCAGCAAGAAGTAACGGCATAAACGTGGCCGTGATTGGTGCCACGGGTGCCGTAGGGCGCGACCTCCTGGCCGTGCTTGAGCGCTCCAACTTGCCTGTCGCTTCCTTTCGACTGTTTGCTTCTCCGTCGTCGAACGGAGAGGTGGTTGAGGTTCGCGAGCGCTCTCATCGCGTACGGTCGCTTCCCGACAACGACGGCGTCGGCGCGATGTTCGAGGGGGTGGACCTCGTCTTCACAGCGGCCCCCGCGGATGTGGTCCGGGCGCTCATTCCAGTACTCCAAGACTTGGACATCCCGGTGGTGGATATTGGTGGAACGGTTGCGGATCGGTCGCCGCTCATGGTTCCCGCCGTGAGCGTGGCCCCAGTTGCCGACTTTCCAGACACCCGGGTGATGTGTTCGCCCGGTGCGCCGGCTGTGGTCGTTTCGACGATTCTAAGCCAGCTCGCTGATCGCGGCGCAGTCGCTGTGAGCGGTACGTTGATGCTCTCCGCGAGCAGCGCGGGTCGGGCAGGCGCTGAAGAGCTGTCGGGTCAGGTGGTGTCGCTCTTCAACGGAAAGACGCCTCCGAGAACAGTCTTCGCCAACGGCTTGGCGTTTGATTTGATGTCCCAGATGGGCGACCTCATCGATGGTTGGACCAGCGCGGAGCGACGGGTTGCGGTTGAGGTTGCCGATGTGCTGGGGTGGAATCCAGAACAGGCTCTGATGTCGATCGTCCTAGCGCCGCTCTTTGCCGGTGTGTCAGGTGACATCGTGGTGGAGTTCGACCATGCCGTCGACGTCGACGCTGTCCGTGAGATTCTCGACCAGACCCCGGGTGTCCGGCTAGGTGACCCCGTCCCGGGTCCTCGACGGGTTGCCGGAGACAGCAGCATCTATGTGGGTCGGGTTCGGCCTGGAACAGATCCGACTCGATTGCACCTCTGGTTTGCGGCCGACAACCTTCGGGTTGGTGCCAGTGCAAACGCGCTGGCGATTGCCGTCGCGCTATGGTCTGAGGGCTACGTGTGATCGGCCTCTGGTGGTTCATCTGTTCTTCAGCCGCAGCACCGGATCGCGTCGCTGAGAGCATGGAGGTCGGCGCTCAGGTTGTGGATGTGGTCGCCGCCTCAAACCGAAGCACAGTGGCTCTGCTCAATGGGGCTGGAGATGTCACGGTGTTGGACCTTGCTACCTGGGACACGATGGCCGTGGTTCCGTGTTCCGGCGTTGGGGGAATCGCAGCAGACCCTGTCGAGGCCGGGCGGTTTTGGGCAGGATGCGAGGACGGTTCAGTTCAGTGGTTTGCGTGGGACGACGGAAAGCTCGAGACCGGAACAACGACTATCTCGATGGCCGAGAAGCCCATCGTTGGCTTGGCATCGAGCAACAGCTTGTTGTTCGCCGTCGCCAACAACCCGGCGGGTGGAAATCCTCAGGTTCATGCGTACAACTTCGAGTCGGAGCGTGTGCTGACGGATGGCTTCCCGTCCACGCTTTCGTACGGCTCGGTTGAGGACATCGATGCCAACGCGAGCTTTGCTTTTCTGTCTCACGGTGGCGCGTCCTTCTCAAAGGTCACCAGCGGTGGGGGAGCGAGTCGGCAACAGAGCGCCCCGAGTGCAGCCAAGACATCGGACGTCGAGACGATTGGCTCGACTCGAGTTTTTGTCGCAGGAGGAGGAAGCGGTGTCCTGGAGTTTCAGACCGGCTCCAATATCCTGTCGTTGTTTCTGACGGAGGATGGCGGCGTTGAGAGTGCATCGGCCATACTCGCCAACGAGACGGACGAGTGGTTTGCAGTGGCTGACGATGAGTCGAGTCAGGTCATCTTCGTCGAGCTGGATACCGCGGCTGGATTCCCAACATCCCGCCGCATTGCTACAGTCGATCTCGACGGCGAGGCCGACTCGGTCCGCGAAATGGCGCACGTCGATGGCTACGTGATTGCGGGAACCGATGAGGGTTCTCTCCTGGTCCTGACCGATAGGCCTTGGGTTGAGGCAACGGCCGCGAGTCCCGCGGCAGCCCTGAGCGGCGACACGGTCTCAGTGCCGTTTACCTCGGACCAGTCCGGCACATGGGAAATCCGGCTGAATGCGGACTCTAATGAGGCAGGAGAGCGTGTTGCGGAGGGTACGGTCATCGCTGGCGAGCCCACCGAGGCGACCTTCGAGGTCGATGATTCATTTCGCGAAGGCCAGAACACGGTCCGCATTGTGGTTGAGAATGAAGGCGGGAAGCGCGGTCACGATTCGACATCGGTTAACGTCGACAACCCACCCACAAAGGTGACGCTCAGTCAGGATGATGTGGGCTTCGGGGATGGTCGAATCGAGGTCCGCCTTCGAGGGATTTCGGATGAAGACCTCAGTCACTATGTGGTCTATGTGTCCTCGGTAGAGTTTACGGCGGCGGAATACTCCTCAGGAGGGCCCACGCTCCATGGGGACGGTGGCGAATCCGGGGACGGCGGTCAGAGCCTCCCCATGCGCGTGAGCATGGACCCCGGAAAGAACAAGACAATCTCCGTTGATTCTCTTACAAACGGGACGACCTATTACCTCGCGATTCGGGCCTACGATCAGTCCGGCCAGGAGAGTTTGATGAGCAATGTTGTCAGTGAGACGCCCCGAGAAACGTTCGGGGCCTCAGATTTGGTAGGTGAGCAGGGAGGCTACGGCTGCAATGCAGCAGGCCCCGGCTCGAGTGGGATGCTCGCGCTCTTCGGCGGATTGATTGCTGCGGCAAGTCGGCGTCGGGTCTTTGCTGCGACCCTTCTGGGGGCTGGGCTTTTTGCTCAACCCGCAATGGCGGAGACGGACTCTGAGTGGCCTCAGAAGGGTACCGAGTTCAGCGACTTTGTCGGTAGGACCTTTGAGGCTCGTTACGGCGGGCAAACCTTTGATGAGCCCGTCATGGATCAGGTCTTTGGTGATTCCCACCGCATCTTCTGGATGGAGTATGGGATGACGCTCTTCGAGCTTACGGAGTTCACGGTTGCGACGGGCTTGTACAAAGATCCGGGGCACAAGGTCGACTCGACAGGCGCTCAGTCGGCGGATGATGACACCCTGCAGGCGATTCCGTTCAATATTGATGCGACCTTTAGGCTGGATGTGCTTCCGGAGCAGCCCATTGTTCCGTTTGTAGGCTACGGTCTCGACTACTGGCTCTGGGAAGAGTCGTGGTCTGGTGGTGAAGAGTCTGGAGGAAAGTCGGGAAGCCACACCTCCCTGGGCGTGAACATTCTGCTCGATATCTTTCAGCCGGAGCGAGCAAGTCGATTGGAGGCTTCGTCCGGTATTACGGACTCTTACATCTCGATCGAGTGGAGAAAGCAAACCATCGGTGATGGCGCCGGGCTTTCCTTCTCCGGCGAGGCGGTCATGGTCGGGCTCAAGCTGGACCACTAGCGGGATGCGCGAGCGGTCAGGCCAGATGTGGATGGCCACCCTTTGCTGGAAGGGTTCGGCCTACGCCGGCTGGCAGCTTCAGCCCGGTGAGCCCACCGTTCAGGGAGCGGTGGAGAGAGCGCTCTCCGCGATGTGTGGTCTCGAGGACCCCGTCCCAGCTGTCGCCACTGGGCGCACCGATGCGGGGGTCCATGCGCTCGAACAGGTGATTGGCTTTCAGCTCCCTGTTGAGCGCACGCCCGAACAGGTTGTCGCGGGTCTGAATCATCACATGCCCGACGACATTTCATGCCTGTCCGCCCAGACCATGCCAGCGGCCTTTTCACCCCGACACTGGACGCGCTCGAAGCTCTATCGATATCGAATCTTGAACCGCCAGCCCGCTTGTCCATTTCGACAAGACTATGTCTGGCACATCAAGCAGCCGCTGGACCTGGACGCGATGAAATGCGCGGTAGGCTTTTTAGCGGGGCAGCACGACTTCAGCAGTTTTAGGGCCGCCGGATGTTCTGCCAAGACCACCATTCGAACGATACAGCGTGCAGCTTGCTTCGAGCAGGCCGACCATGAGGTCCGACTGGAGTTCGAGGGTCACGGCTTTTTGCGCCACCAGGTAAGAATAATGGTGGGCACGATGGTTGACGTGGGGCGTGGCAAGCGGTCCCCTGACAGCGTGTTGGATGTGCTCCTTTCTCAAGACCGTTCGGCCGCGGGCATCACCGCACCCGCCAAGGGGTTGACCTTGGTCTCGGTCGAGTTGGGTGATGGTCCCTGCCGAGAGGCCTGACCTGGCGAGTCGAGTCTACTCGTCGTCGTCGTCGTCCAAGCCGCCGAGATCATCTACCCCGTCATCGTCGTCATCATCATCGAATGAGCTGTCGAAGTTGTCGTCATCATCGATGTTGAAGGCCTCCCTGGAGGGTGCGGTGTCCTTCGCGGTGAGCCTTGAGCCCTTGTAGCGCTCCATGACCGCTACTCGTGGGTCTGGCGTCGGATCTTCAAGTTGGTTGGCACCACAGCCTGGGCAGATGGGCTCGGGTTTGTTGAGATCGTAAAACTTCACGCCACACTCGTAGCATGTGAATCGGGTGCCAAGTTTAGACTTGTCTTGCATTGGAGCCATCTCGTATGAGGGAGGGACAGGAGTTGTGAATGCGGACTGATACCACACCGGACGGGGACGTCAAGGTGGATGGGCAACCGTCCCTTGTGACGCTAGTTTGCAGTAGGAGGATTTAGACTTGGAAAACCCGGATCGAGGTGTACTTTTGCGGGAGCCGCGGCCCCAGAGTGCGGGGCATGTTTGGGCGTGGATCGTCGTGGCTGTTGGCTCGGTAATTTTTCTCGCAATTGCGCTCTGGGTAATTGTCGCCGGTCGGACCAATATTGAACAACTGTCAGACTATGAAGAGATTCACGCGATCAGTCAGCGGTGGAGCGAGCGCTGGGCGCAGGCGCCCGGTCCTCCCGAAGTCTATAGGGCGGAGGCGCTAAGGGCAGCGTCCTCGGGTCGGTGGGATGATGCAGCAATGCTCCTCGCCAAGGCCATCGCGCTTGAGCCT
>CAZKOI010000284.1:0-5007 GCA_964554315.1 uncultured Enterobacterales bacterium
CAAGCCTTCGGTGCCTGGCGATGTCCTACGACTGGCTGGAAGACGATGACCCCGTCAGCCTTTTGCTGATAAACCTTAACGGCTTCCGAAAGATCAACGACGCCCTCGGGAGAGACCGAGGCGATGCGGTCCTGACCGCCGTCCATGCCGACCTAGAGCGCTGCCTGCGATGGGACGATGTCGCCGCCCGTGAGGGCTGCGATCGCTTCATTGCGCTGCTGCCGATGGCCATCGAGCAAGACGGCCAAGCGGTGGGTGAGCGTGTGCGAGAGTCGATCCAAAAGATGGTGTTTCAGTCCGCGCAAGGTCGATTCAAGGTCACGGCCCGCGTGGTGTGCGTCACCCGTGAAGGCCGTGAGAGTCTGAACGATCTCGTGAGCCGCGCGGACCGGATTGCGCGCTCGAGAGCGGGACGTGAGCCAAACACCGTCGTGGCAGGCTAACCCCCCCAGCCCCCCTACAAGACACGCCCTTACGGCCGACGCCGTCATTGGATAGAGTCGGCCCATCGGATGCTAACGGATGCATTACACCTTCGATCAGGTCATGGCCCATGCCGGCCTTCCCCCTCTACGGCGTCGAGACACTCAGACGCTGCAGGTCAACCTAGGAAAGCGCTGCAACCAGGCCTGCCGCCATTGTCACGTTGACGCCTCACCGAACCGGACCGAGGCTGCCTCCGATGAGGTGATTGAACGCATCCTCTGGCTGCTCAATCGAACACCCGAGGTGACCACCGTCGACATTACAGGGGGTGCCCCCGAACTTCATCCAAGCTTTCGACGCCTGGTTGCACGGGCACGAGCCATGGGACGCCATGTGATGGACCGATGCAACCTCACGGTGCTTCAGCTTCCCGACCAGCTGACCACGGCCTCTTTCCTGGCTGAGAACAAGGTCGAGATCGTGGCATCGCTCCCTTGCTACGGCCCTGAAAATGTGGACCAGCAGCGCGGGACGGGAGTCTTCGACCAGAGCATCCGCGCGCTCCAGCAGCTCAATGAACTGGGGTACGGTGCCCCCGAAAGCGACCTCAAACTGAACCTGGTCTACAACCCAATCGGGCCCTTCCTCCCGCCCAGCCAGGCTGCGCTTGAGGCCGCTTACCGCGAACGTCTAAAAGTGGACTTTGGCATCTCGTTCAATGCCCTGTTCACGCTGACCAACATGCCGATTGCCCGCTTTCGAACCGACCTGCAGCGGCAACACAAGCTGGATGGGTACCTCGCGCTGCTCGCTGGAGCCTTCAACCCCAAGGCGGCAGAAAACGTAATGTGTCGGACCACCCTCAGTGTTTCATGGGATGGACGCCTCTATGACTGTGACTTCAACCAGATGCTCGAACTCGGCTCAAGTCGGACCATCTGGGACATCGACCGCCTCACTGCCGTGGATGGCGACAGGATAAGCGTGGGCCACCACTGCCTTGGCTGTACCGCAGGTGCCGGGTCGAGCTGCGGAGGTGCGCTCGATGGATGAACTGCTCGCGTGTCGGGCATGCCCTAGACTGGCCTCCCACCTTCAGGAGCTTCGTGTACGCCATCCGTCCTGGCACAATCGACCCGTCCCCAGCTTGGGTCCTGAGGATGCCCCCCTGCTGCTGCTCGGCCTCGCGCCGGGGCGCCTCGGCGCGAACCGCACCGGCGTGCCGTTTGTGGGTGATCATTCTGCGAATTGGCTCTGTGAGCGGCTACGTGCGGCGGGCCTTATTGACGGCAATGGGGTTCCTGTCCACATTCGAATTTCAAACGCCGTAAAGTGTTTACCGCCCAAAAACCTACCCACGACCGACGAGATAAATCGGTGTGTCCAACGCTGGACTGCGCATGAGTTCGAGCAACCCGCCGTGGTCTTCGCTCTGGGACGAATCGCCCACGATGCGGTCCTGAGAGCACTCAAGCTACGGTTGAGCCACTATCGCTTCGCCCACGGGGCAGTGCATCATTTTCCCAACCTTGTGATGGTCGACAGCTTCCACCCCTCGCCACTAAACACACAGACGGGCCGCTTGTCGGCGGCCGATTTCGATAGCGCTCTCGGAATAGCGATGACCTTGGCGGGTATTTGGCGTTGAACAACGGGCGCCAACCGAGTACCAGTTGAAACCAACCCTCACAGAACCGGAGTCGTTCATGCTTGAGACTGCACTCAGAATCCTCAACCAAAAGATCCCTGCTGACACCGCCAGCGCCCACTGCGACGGCCCGTGCGGCGTCTACGATCCTGCCAGCGCACGCATTGCTGCTGAGGCAGGACTCTCGATGACAAAGAAGATCCTTGCGCTCGAGCCCCCTGCCGGGAACGACGGTGCCGCTTGGGCAGCGTACCTGAACACGCTGAGCCGTTACGTGGCCATCAAGGAAGAGCAGACTCACATCGCAAAGGAAGAACTGCTTGTCCTCTGGACAGACTACTTCAAGCCACACCACCTCGAGGCCTACCCCGACCTCCATGACACGTTCTGGAAGGCCGCCAAGCTCTGCAGCGCGGTGAAGGTCGAGGTCAGCCTCGCTCATGCTCAAGAGATGATGGAGGCCATCGAGAAGATTCACAACATCTTCTGGGCCACCAAGGGTCGTGATGTGCCCTACTACACCGCCTCCTAAGAGCTCCTCTATGGCCAGACGGGTCGTCCACCACGAGCGTGGGCGGCCCGTTTTGCGTTCAGGGCTCTGGGAGCTCGTCCTTTTTACGTTCCGATTACGGCAACGCATCCGAGTCACGGGACAGAGCATGGAGCCCGCGCTGTTTGAGGGCGACCATGTCCTCATCGAGCCTCGGAGCAGAGCCACCGAGGGTGAAATTGTGCTGTGTCGACACCCCTACGTTCGCACCACACAGATCATCAAGCGAGTCACGGAGACGACTCCTGAAGGCATGTTCCTCGAGGGAGACAATCCCGACCAGAGCACCGACAGCGCCTCCTTCGGGGTGGTGCCGTGGGCCCTTTTAATCGGGCGAGTATCCTCAAAGATGTAGGGACGGCCTCAGGAAAGGAACGTATCGGTGAGTAAGGTGGCCACCTGCTCCGCCGTGTCGAGGTGGCCCTGTGCCCTCGCCTTTTGAGCCATTTGCTTGAGGGCGGCCTGATCCCCGAGTAACCCACGAATCTCCGCGACTGCTCGAGCGATGTCGAGGTCTCGCTCCACGATGACGATGGCTGCGCCAACATCCTCCAGCCCACGGGCATTGCCCTCCTGGTGATTGTCCGTGACGTTGGGAGACGGGACGAGCACCGAGGGCTTTCCGATCGCCGTCAGCTCGGCCAATGTCGACGAGCCTGCGCGGCAGAGGACGAGGTCCGCTATCGCATAGGCATCAACCATCCTGTCTTCGTAGTCGACCAGTCGAACACCCGCTGGAAGGGGCTGAAGGGCTTGGTCCATTTCCGTGTGGTACCGAGGCCCCGTAACATGTAGCACCTGGAACTCGCGCCCATCCTCACGCGCAGCGCTAAGCGCGATTTTGTTGATGGTCTCTGCCCCGAGCGAGCCCCCGACGACCAAGAGTGTGGGCACGTCAGCATCAAGCCCATATCGCTCGGCTGCAGCCACACGGTCGCCATTCAGGACCTTGGGGTTCACGGGGCACCCCACCGTCACACGTGGCACGTCGCCAGGAAGGCGGTCTGCTGTTGCGTCGTACGTGAGCAGCACCATCTTCGCGACCCGAGCACAGAGACGGTTTGCCAGGCCTGGCGTCACATTGGCCTCGTGAATCGCTGTAGGAATCCCCATGGTCCAAGCGGCCAGGACAGGTGGCGCCGAGATGTAGCCTCCCACGCCCAGCACAAAGTCCGCCCCGGCAGCCTTGAGCATTCGGCGGCTGTGAAGGATGGCTTTGAGCAAGCCAACCGCGAATCGTAGCTTCCCGACCACCCCGCCACGCGGATACTGCACGGCAGGAATCGGAATAAACTCGATGTCCGTCTGAGGCACAACACGGCCCTCTAGACGACGCGCATCGCCCATATACTTCAGCGTGAAGCCACGTTCTTGCAGCGCTTCACCCATCGCCAAGGCTGGATAGACGTGTCCACCGGTGCCTCCTCCGGCAAGAACAACGGTGCTTCGCATGGGTGGACTCCTTTTGACCAAGCCGATGTATCACGGTGACGTGCCCGCCGGGTCGAGATAGCCTGGAAGTACACGGCAGAGATCCGTGTTGAGGTTTCCATGAAGAGCTACAGCCGCGGTCTATTCCTCTGGGTCTTCTTGGCGCTCGTGGTGATGCTGGCATTCACTGTGGTCGGACAAGATGCCCGAAGAAAGCAGTCCGAACTCACCTTCCCGCAGGTCGTCCAGCATGCGCGCCAAGCACAGATCAAGGAGATTACGGTTCGGGGGCAAGACCTCACCGGTACGCTCGACGACGGGACGAGGTTTCGAGCGGTCGGCCCGGTGGACTCCGAGTTCCTGGTCAAGCAGCTCGCAGAGAACGACATCATCCCGAACTTCGAGCGTGAACCCGACGATGGCATGATGACCATCTTGTCCACCGCACTTCCCCTCGTTCTCATCTTCGTGCTCTTCATGCTCTTCATGAGGCAGCTTCAGTCGGGCGGCGGCAAAGCCATGAGCTTCGGTAAGTCGCGCGCCAAGATGCTCAACGAGTCAACGCGAAAGGTCACCTTCGATGATGTGGCTGGATGCGATGAAGCGAAGGAAGAGTTGGCAGAGATCATCCAGTGCCTTCGAGAGCCGCAGAAGTTCACCCGACTGGGTGGACGCATCCCGAAGGGGGTGCTCCTGATGGGCCCGCCTGGAACGGGAAAGACCCTCCTCGCACGAGCCGTCGCCGGGGAAGCCGCTGTGCCCTTCTTCTCCATCTCCGGGTCCGACTTCGTCGAGATGTTCGTTGGCGTCGGCGCCAGCCGAGTGCGTGACCTCTTCGAGCAGGGCAAAAAAAACGCCCCCTGTATCATCTTTGTTGATGAGATCGACGCTGTTGGCCGACACCGAGGGGCCGGAATGGGCGGCGGTCACGACGAGCGCGAGCAGACTCTGA
>CAZKOI010000285.1:0-4997 GCA_964554315.1 uncultured Enterobacterales bacterium
GAAAAGCGTAGCGACGATGGGCGGTGGTTCCGTCAGAGATCGTCCAGGCGGGCTTTCCGTAGAAGAGGCTTCGAACCAAGCCGGGGGGAAGGCCCCAGGAGGTATTGGTGACGAGGCTCAAGAAGATGGAGGTTTCCTCGGGCACCTTGCCCACCATCGAGTCGAGTTCATAGATGAGCCGAGACTCCACCACATCCATGGTGTGAAGACCGTTCGGTGGCGCGATAAGGAACGACACGGCCCCTCCGCCGCTGGTCGCTACGTCATCCGTTCGCCGAAACTCCAGCTTGATGTGGTCGTCCTCGTAGGATGCGAAGCGGCCCTTCCATTCGCCCTTCCGAATGGCATCGAGCCAGATGTCGACGCAGCGACGGACGGGCTCGGGATTGAAGTCATGAGGCTCCCAGCGCAAGACCAGGATTGTGATGCGTTTGTCGGAGTCGGCGCGATTGATCACGCGAGCCAGCTGAGCTTTGGCTTCTTCGTCTACGACGCGGGGAGGGGGCTTGAGGAAGGCCAGCGTGACAACGCGCATTGAGCGCCCGTCGTGGTGCTTCAGGATGATGCAGGGCTTGGGCGTGCAGACATCAGCGACCTCCCAGCCAGCACGAGCGAGGAAAGCCGCCGTGAGCGCTTCACCATAGCCCTGGAAGAAGCGCCGGTTATCGGTGGAGAGAAGCGACTCCGACCACCGCTCCTTCACCGACGGAGCCGCGTTGCCGTACAGGTGATCGATGTGGTGCAACACTTGGCGCGAAGGCTTGCTCGCGAGCTCGCTCAGGATGCTGCCCGGCACTGCGCTGGGTCCAGCGAGATCATTGAGCAATTCGTCGCTATAAAGCTGCATAGGTTGCCACTCTCGGTCATGAAGCCCAGTCGGGTATCCCCGGAGCGGACGATGCGCAATGAAAGCCTCAAACGGTCCGAGGGTGAGTGGTCAGGAGTGCTCCCATGGTGCTCGGGGTGGATGAAGAAAGGCCGATCCCACGGTGACCGGTTGGTTGGACGCTCCAATGTTCAGCACGTCCATTGGGCAGACCTCGATGCAGATGCCACATTGGATGCACGCGGAGTTCGTATTGTTGAGGTCCACCTGGCGTTGGGCGAAGCCCTGGACGGGGATGCCCATTTGGCAGGCCACCGTGCACTCGCCGCAGCTTATGCACTGGTCGTTTGCCCGGATGGAGAGCCGGCTAAATCGACGCGAGAGCTCTTCCATGTAGGCTCGAAGGGGACAAAAGAAGCGACACCAGACGCGATTTCCGAGGTAGGGGTAGAGCGCGATGCCGATGATGCTCGCGAGCCAGAAGTCGACCACCAGGCTGTACCAATGCTGAGCAAAGGCCTTGGTCGTGTACAGCGCGTCATTCTCGATGAATGCCCAGGCGTCGTTGAGGATCAGCAACGTGACCGGTACAGCGAGGGCAAAGACAACCCGTCCGAACACCTCCGCGTTCTTGGCGTCTCGACCACGAGGAGCCAGATGCCGCCAAGCGTCGCCCAGGGTCTCGGCGAGCCCGCCACAGCCGCAGAGATAGCTGCAAAAGCGCTGGCCTTGGCGTCGTACGTAGAGTGGAATCGCGACAAAGGAGACGAACGCACCAAGGCCCACCCAAGACGCCGCTGTGACGGTGTCACCGTCGACCCATTGGGGCCCGTCAATGAGAGACCAAATGCTGAGAGGCCATGGAATGGCGAGAGCGTAGAGCTTCCAGGGACGCTCGATGACCAACGGCGCCAGAACCTCCGGCACTCCGAACAAAAAGATCCATTGAAACCCGATCAAAGACCAATACCGGCGACGCTGGGTCCGGCTGGGATATCGAGCCATCGCCCTCAATCCGAGCACTGTCATCACCACGCCGTAGGTGAGGGAACCCCAGAATGCGGCGCCGACCTCGCGAAAGCCAAGGTCGACTTCGAGCCACTCATGAAGTGGGTAGAGCGGCTGCCCCTCCCCAAACGGAAAGTACGGGTGGCCGCCTTTGAGGCAGTAGAATGCGTAGACCAGTGCGGAGAAGCACGCGAGCCAAAGCGCATCGCCTCGGGTGAGGTCACCCTGGAACCGGATACCCATGCGTCGCAGGAACCCCATCGGCACTTGAGTACCGATCATGCAAAAGACATGGTCTACGGGCACCTCCGCTTGTTGGGAGGACCCGTCTTTGAGGACGACAGACTGCGGTGTTAGGCGAAGGACCTGCGCACGCAGGCGTAGGTCAATCGCGCCTGTGGCGACCAGGGGGTCGATCGCTTCACGATTGCGAGGGCGAATGCGGTGAAGACGATGGCCTCGATAGGCGAGGGTGACCGCAGCTCCCGCGCTCGCGAGTGCGATTGCGGACTCGACAGCCGTGTCTCCACCGCCGATCACCGTGACGCGTTGTCCTGAGAATGCGCTCGGGTCCTCGAGGGTACGGTGCACATGGTCTAGGTCCTCCCCAGGTACACCCAGCGGCGCGTAGGCGCTTCGCTTTCCTGTGGCCAGGATGATCCGTTTGACGCGCATGACCTGCGCCTCACCATCGACCTTGAGGTGGACGTTGAATCCAAATGGCGTGAGGTCTGAAGCAACCGCCTCGGTCTTCAGGAGGATGTTCAACTCGGCTCTGCGTAGAGCTTGTTCCCACCCCGTCACCACATCCTCTTTAGTGCCTTCTGTGAGGGCCAGAATGTGTCCCTCAGAGGTGCCTGCAGCGGAGGGGTACAGCATCTTGCCGGTCGGAAAGTGATGGAGGGTAGAGAAGACGCGGTCCTTCTCGATGACCACGTAGTCAACCTGCTCTTGGGCCAACACCATGGCGGCCCCGATTCCCGCAGGCCCGGCTCCGATGATGAGCACGTCATGATCCACCGGCGGCCCCGTCTCGAGCGTTGAGGCGATATGTCGAGCGGCGGCTTCACCCTGCGAGACTGACGAGGCAATCGTGGAAGCATGGCTCAGGTCACCGACAACATACAGGCCAGGGACCGTCGACTGGTGATTCTCATCCACAGCCGGGCGGCGAGTGATGCCGTGCAGGGATGAGAACTCAAGTCTCATTTTTGAACGAAAAAGCATGGGCGCAGGCTAAGATTACGCCATGGCTGTGCTGTTGTGGTTTTTTGGTTGCTCTCTGCTTTTCGACTCAGCGTCCCAGGAACCCGTCGACGTTCATGATCGATCGGAAGTGGTGGCGCTCATCACGATCGACACCTGGAGAGCCGACTTCTTGACCGAGGAGCACACGCCCAACATCTGGCGCCTTGCTGAACAAGGTGAGCGCTACACCCAGGCGTACAGTCCCATGGGGCTGACTACACCAGCTCATGCCTCCATGCTGACGGGGCTGGAGCCCTGGGAGCATGGGGCTCAGGCCAACAATCACCATGGCTACGAGTTGAGGGCCGATGTTGCAGTCTTGCCCGAGCAGTTCGAAGGATGGGCCACGGGCGCCTTTGTGAGTGCATACCCAGCGGGGCCCGAAGGGGGCCTTCGCCGAGGCTGGGATGTCTTCGACGGCCCAGAGGAGGGAGAGCGAGCAGGCACAACGACAGTCGAGCGTGCCCTGCAGTGGCTCCCTGTTGACCGGCCAGCGCTGCTGTGGGTCCATGTGTATGAACCCCATGGGCCGTATCTCGGTCGGGGAGCTACGGAGCGGGAGCGGTATGGGGAGGAGGTTCAGCTCGCGGACCAGATCCTTGCTCCATTGCTGAAGACCCTCGAGGAGAGGCGGGCTCGGATTGTGATTACATCCGATCATGGAGAGGTGCTCGATGAGGAGCGCTGCAGCTACCAACACGAGCGCTCCATCTCCGATCATGTGCTCCGCGTACCGCTAGTGCGTTGGTCGCCGGGGGAGGCTCCGGCGGTCGTGAGCGACCGGGTGGGCTTGGTTGATGTCGCGACGTTGCTTCGAGGAGAGACCCCCGCTCCTCGTTCAAGCGTTCTCTCCCAGAGCGGGATGTGCGAAGCGGACTGTGCGCCAGGCTGTGCGCCTGCTGGACTCGAGGGACGGGATGCAGTGGTTGTAGCTGCGGGCGGACTCTGGGTACGGCGGCCAGGCCGGGGAACCTTCTCGGTAGGGACCCCCCGTGAGCAAGATCGAAGCGAGCTTGAGGCGATTCCGTCGCTCAGCTCGCCCACAAAGGCCGCCAATGATGCGGCTCGGTCGCTCGGCTACCTTGACCCCTAGAAAATGGGGAGAGGCTTCCTGGCAGGGAGCCCATCCAGAGCCATGGAGCAGCCTGTAGGCCCCTCGAAGTCGAGCATGCTCAAGCCACTATGACCGTCTTCCCACTCCCAGGAAAAGTGCAGGTGGTGATGGTGGAAGGGCCAGCCCTCCGTAGAGTAGGCCATGTAGTAGTCGAGATTGCTGACGTCCGAGCTGGTGAGCTTGCCCTCGTCGCGCAAGGCGTCCGCTGCAATCAGTACATCCTCGGCAACCTCGGTGTCGACTCCGATAACCCGGACGTAGGGCGACCTCATGAGCATTGCCATGAAGAAAGCGGTGCGCTCGGCGTCGAGGAGGTACGCCTCGCCGGTACAGTTGTAGCCGTCGTTGTCGCACACCGGTCGACCCATGTTGTCGTCGCCTGTTTGGTAGTAGGCGATGTCGATGTCATTCCCATTGATGTGAGTGCCCTCGGGATGCCGCAGGCTGCCATCGAGTCGGCCCGGGGTGTCGCCATCGGCTTGACCCATGTCGAGGAGCGCAAGCGGGTTTGTGCCGGGAAATTCTTCTGCAACGCGGGCAGTGGCCCACTGCACTAAGTATGCGACCTCTCGACGGAGGTTTGAGTAGTGCTGCTCATGGGTGACGAGGTAGCCTTGGTCGCCACTGACTGCGTTCGGAAACTGCATGACACGGTTGCAGGGTCCGTCCTCGCTGGTGTCGCTGTAGACATCATCGCAGTCGCGGTCCTCGTGCCAGTCGCTGGTCCGAATGCGGATGCTGTAGTCAGCCTCTGCGCCGCCGTAAGGGTAGACCATGACGTAGTGCGTTCTCGGGCTGCTC
>CAZKOI010000286.1:0-4988 GCA_964554315.1 uncultured Enterobacterales bacterium
GCTCTCAGCTCCGATGAAACCGGCGCTCTAGCTCCGTCGCACTGATTCGGATCGACACCGGTCGCCCATGCGCGCAGACCGAGAAGTCGACGCGGTCCGTCGCGGTCAGGAGCGCGCGCATCTCGTAGGTCGAGAGCGCCTGGCCTGCTCGGATAGCGCTGTGGCAAGCCATGGTTGCCAGGACGTGCTCAACCACATCCGCCGCGGGACGTCCAGCGCCGCCATCGGCGATGTCGTCGGCGACGTCAGTGATGAGTCGGGATAGGTTTACCTTTCCAAGCGCCGCAGGTACGGCTTTCACGGCGAAGCCGTTTCCGCCAAAGGGCTCGATCTCAAAGCCATACTGGCCCAGCGCTTCAGTGTGGGCGGCGAGGGCTTGAGCCCGAGCGGCCGAGAGCTCGACGACCTCTGGTGTAAGGGAGCGCTGAGCGCTCCCCAGGTGCCGCTGAGGGTCCGCCATCAGCATGTGCAGCATGACCCGCTCGTGGGCGGCGTGCTGATCGATGATGACCAGCTCTCCCCTGCCCTCACACAGGATGTAAGTGTTGGCGAGCTGGCCAAGGACTCGAAGGTCGCTGTACCTTGCAACGGGCAGCAAGTCACGAGGATCAGCCTCCCTGGAAGGGCCTGGGTGGCTCGGGAGGGAGAGGGCTGTCGCTGGGTAAGCGCTTCCGCTAGAGGTGCTCTCAAATGACCTTGGTGGAGTCGGCCCTCGGTCAAAGTGGTCTACTCTGGGCTCCCGGGTGACCGGCGACTTCGCGGCAATGGGGTTGGTTCCATCACTCAAGCTTGGCTCGAGCCGTAGCGGCTCCTGGGGCGAAGGAGCTTCGGCTTCAGAGCGTCCCGGCGGACGGTAGCGGCTCTCGATGGCAACCGGCTTCTTGATGCCATGTGCCTCGAGCCCTGATCGAAGGCCCCTGCCTACAGCATCGGTGAGATCAAAGGCATAACGAAAACGAACCTCCGTCTTGGCGGGATGGACATTGACGTCAACATGCTCGGGAGGAACTTGAACGTTCATGACAATCGTCGGGTACCGCCCCTTGGGTACGAGCCCCCGGTAGGCTTCTCGGACGGCTCGCCGTAGCACCATATCTTGAACGAATCGGCCGTTTACATAGAGGTAGTTGGCACCCTTTCCGGAGGCCCGATGAACGCCTACAGGGCTGATCAAAGCCGTGACCTCAAGCGGCCCCTCGGAGAACGATATCGGCACTAGAGCCTCCCCATGGGGGCCTAGAAGGTCCGCGGCACGTTCTGCTATTGACTCGCGACATGGTGACCTGAGGATCGTGCGGCCATCATGAACCACTTCAATGTCAATCGACGGCCTGCACATGACCTGGCGTGCGACGGCCTCGAGACAGTGCGACAGCTCCGTTGCCGGTGTTCGAAGGAATTTTCGGCGCGCCGGAATGTTGAAAAAAATTGTCCGCAGAGCGATGTCGGTCCCTTCTGGGCATCCCGTGTCCGAAAGGTCGACCAGCCGTCCACCTTCGATCGCAACGCGGGTCCCGACATCGGTGCCATGAGGTTTGGTCAGGAGCTCAAAGCGACCGATTGCCGCGATACTCGGGAGCGCCTCTCCTCGAAAGCCGAGGGTCGCGACACTGAATAGGTCCTCATCGCTTCTTATCTTCGAGGTCGCGTGGCGCTCAATGCAGAGGGTGGCGTCCTGGCGGTCCATACCCCGACCGTTATCGGACACTCGAATCAACCCTCTGCCCCCGGCCTTGAGCTCCACTCGAAGTACGGTCGCGCCGGCATCGATGGCGTTCTCCACGAGTTCTTTCACGACGCTCGCCGGTCGCTCGACGACCTCCCCGGCCGCAATCTTGTTTATGACCCTGTCTTCAAGGACACGAATCATCGTCGCTTGGCCTCCCCCGGGCGCCGCTTTTGTCGAATTGCAATTCGAATCGGTGTGCCCTCAAAGCCATACGCATCTCTGAGCCGGTTCTCGAGGTAGCGTTTGTAGGACGTCGGAACGCCGTCAGGGGTGTTGGCCCACACTACAAAGCTGGGTGGTCGAACGCGGGCCTGGGTCATGTAGTTGAGCTTCACAGGCCTGTTGTTCTTCTGGGGCACCGAGTATGCGTCGATTGCAGCTTCCAAGAACGCGTTCAACTCTGAAGTCTTAATGCGCTTGTCGAATTCAGAATAGATGCGCCGAATCTCGGGCATGATGTGCCCACATCCCTTCCCCGTCAGCGCGCTAATGTAGAGGGAGCGAGCCCACTTGAGGTGCGGGAGGCGCTGGTCACGCTCATCATCGACCACCCGTACATTGCGCTCAGGGTCCGGGGTGACCTGGTCCCACTTGTTGAAGAGGATGAGGACACCTCGACCTCTGTCTTCGATGAGGGCGGCAAGGCGGGCATCCTGGTGGGCCACGGATTGAGTCGCGTCCAACACGAGCAGGATGATGTGGCACCGCTCGATGCACCGAATGGCCCGAGTGGCGGCAAAAACCTCGAGACGGTCATCAATTTTCGACCGCCGCCTGATTCCTGCGGTATCGATAAATCGGTACTGTTGTCCGTCAATGTTCACCACGGAATCGATGGCATCCATTGTCGTCCCGGGAGCGTCATGAACGACATGGCGTTCGTCACCGATCAGCCGGTTGACCAACGTTGACTTCCCAATGTTGGGTCGCCCCAGCACAGCGACTCGAATCTCGTCCTCGTCCTCTTGGTCTGCCTCTGGCCCACGACTGGCATCAGGAAGATGTTTTTCAATGAGGAGCCAGAGGTCGTGAGCGCCCCGCCCATGTTCTGCTGAGATGCAGAGCATGTTGTCGATACCGAGACCCCAAAAGTCGGCGGCGTTGACCTCTGCCTCGGTGTTGTCGCACTTATTTACGACGAGCAGAACCGGGGGGTCCTTCTCACTCTTGCTCGCCGCCTTCCTGAGGACCGCGGCCGTCTCGTCGTCCGTCGGTGTGCGGCCAGCCACTTGATCGACGACAAAGAGGATGAGGTCTGCCTCCTGTATGGCCAACTCTGCCTGGTCCCGCACCGATAAGAAGAGCTTGTCCTCAGGGTCGAGCTCAAAGCCCCCTGTGTCGATGACCAGCACCTCCAGGTCGCCATCCCTCGCGATGCCGTAGTGTCGATCGCGCGTCACACCCGGCCGGTCATCCACCAGTGCTTGGCGTGAGCGGGTCAGTCGATTGAAGAGGGTCGACTTTCCGACATTTGGGCGACCCACGATGGCTACAACTGGAAGCATTTAGGCTCCTATCTCTTGCCGAGGGGCTGCGCCCCTCAGTGACCGCAAGCTATTCGATACCAAGCGTACTGAGGAAGCGGTGCTTCTCAGACCACTTCTCCGCTACCGATACGTGAAGATTTAGCCGTACTCGTGCTCCAAGAAGGCCCGCAATCTCCTTCCTAGCGCTGGTTCCGATGCGCTGAAGCATCTTGCCTTGTTTGCCGATAATGATGCCCTTTTGCTGCTTTCGTTCAACCAAGATTTTGGCGAAGATTTCGACATAGGGCACACCATCTTCACGCTCCTCTTCTGTGAACTGTTCGATCTCCACAGCGGTTGAATAGGGTACCTCTTGGTGGGTATTGCGGAACACCTTCTCCCGAATGAGCTCTGCAACGAGAAACCGCTCGCTCGCGTCCATAATTTGGTCGGTGGGCCACATCGGTGGTCCCTCGGGCAGAGCGGCTCTCCAGTGACTCAGCAGCGCATCGATACCCTTCCCCTTGAGCGCTGACACGGGAATAATCTCGGCCCCGGGCATCCTCTGGTGGAGTCCACCCATGAGCGGGAGCAAGTCCTCCTTTGGAAGCTTATCGATCTTGTTGAGCGCAATACAGACAGGCTTTCCATCGGCTCGATCGACGACCTCAGCCATGTGCTCAAGCGCAGGACTCAAGCCCGTGTTGTCCTTTGGCCACCGCTCCTTTGCCTTGTGCGCGTCGACCACCAAGCAGACGGCATCGACTTCCTCGAGGCTGTTCACCGCAATGTTCACCATTGCCTTGTTCATCCTCGAGCGCGCGAGGTGTATTCCTGGCGTGTCCACGAGAACAACTTGGAGATGGTCCTCGGTATAGATGCCCGCAATGCGATTGCGAGTGGTCTGGGGCTTGTCTGAGGTAATGGCGACCTTCTGGCCAAGAATACGGTTCAAGAGGGTGCTCTTGCCCGCATTGGGCCGCCCTATGATCGCGACGCTGCCGTATATGGGCTCAGACATGGGGGCTCCCTTAAACTTGGTTGCCTCCTATCTGGCTGTGTCGACGAGTGGGACCTCGGGTGGGCAATGGTTTCAAGTCTGTTGCCGGAGATCGACCGTTCCTCTCGCGACGTGCTCGTCCTCATGTATATCTAACCCGCGGATATCAAACAGTTTTTCACATGCCCTGATGTTCACGTTTGAGGTGCCCTTTGCAGCCGATAGGTCGCGCGGATTGACGGCGATAGCGGGCCGACTCCCCCGCTCGACATTGGCCAATGCGAGGCGCATCTGCCGCCCAAGCCGCCGACTCATGATTTCGCCGCGTAAGTTGGGGTGTATCGGACCGGCGGTGGCCTTTACCGGAATGTCCTGCCCTGGCTGGATTCCGATGCGAACCACCGGGATTTGAGCTTCATCAAGGGTCTCTAGCATCTTGTCGATCACGTCGATGGCTTGCCGTGTATCCCAAGGTCGCCAGCGACCTGTCTCGGCCCATTGGGAGAGCAGCGTGCCCTGAAAGCCAAGGGCGGGCCAGACCCTCACATAGTCAACCCATTCGGTGGTGGCGGCGATGACGGCATCCCGGAGAGCATCGGACACGTCGCTCCCTGGGAGTCCGGGGACAAGGTGAAGACCAAGCTTGAAGCCCATCTCCTTGAGGCGGGTAGCCATCGCCTGAACTCGCTGTACCGTGTAGCCTCTTCGGCAGGTGCGCAACGTATGCGGGCTAAAGGTCATTAGCTCCAGATCAATTGCCTCGACGCCTGCGCCTAAGAGTCTCTCAGCGTCG
>CAZKOI010000287.1:0-4985 GCA_964554315.1 uncultured Enterobacterales bacterium
TCCCGCTCTTGGAGAGAGACCTCTACCGGCTGGAGAGTCGCTACGTCGAGAAGGGGCGCCTCGACCCGGCCGAGATGTTTGATGGGGCCATGCGCTTTGTGCAGCGACAGTTTCCGGAGGTCCTGGTTCTTCACCCTGAGGGGTCGTCGAACCTCCATGTATCGGTGGGCTCCTATTCAACGGTGATGAGGCTCTCTCCTCTGACCAGCTTCGACTCGCTCTACCGTCAGCTCAGCCGTGTATCCGCGGTGTTGGACAAGCACATGTCGGAGGAGGTCGATCGTCGGGAGGTAGAGTACGCGCTCGTCAACGGCATGCTGTCGACGCTCGACCCCCACACCATCCTGCTTCCCCCGGCGGCGGCGAAGGACATGGAGGTGGATAACAAGGGAGAGTTTGGCGGCCTGGGAATCGAGATTTCCATCGTCGATGGGGAGCTGACGGTGAAAGTGCCGCTCGAGGACACGCCGGCCTTCCGAGCGGGCCTAAAGCCCGACGATCGCATCGTGCGTATTGAAGGTGAGTCAACCATCAACATTGACCTGGAGGACGCGGTCAGCAAGCTTCGCGGGCTGGTAGGCGAGCCCGTGGATATCATGGTGATGCGGAAAGGCTGGTCGGCTCCGAGGCGGTTTACCATTGTCCGTGAGCGCATCCGCATCAATCCCCTTGAGGGTGAACTCCTGAGTGGGAATGTCGGATACATCCGGATCAAGAGCTTCAATGCCCGCGCCGCCCAGGATCTGACGGAGAAGCTCGACGCTCTCAGGAGCGAGGCTCGAGGGCCGCTTGCGGGTGTCGTCCTCGACCTACGGAACAACCCCGGTGGTTTCTTGAATCAAGCCATTGAGGTCGCTGACAAGTTCGTCTCGAGCGGCGTCATCGTTGCGACAGAGGAAGGGGCGACAGGCGAGCGAGCCGAGCAGAGAGCCCGGCGCATGGGAACCGAGCCGGACTACCCAGTGGTGGTCATCGTGAATGCCTCCAGCGCCAGCGCATCGGAGATTGTGGCCGGCGCCATACGAAACCTCGATCGTGGGGTGGTGGTGGGAGAGCGCACCTTTGGCAAGGGGTCCATTCAGCATCTCTACCCGCATCGTGGAGATGAGAGCAGCCTCAAGCTGACCGTTGGTCGGTACCTGACACCGGGCGACAAGAGCATTCAGGCGGTAGGGGTGACCCCCGATATTCAGCTTGTTCCCAGCCTTGTACAGCCTCCAGAGGTGCTCGAGGAGCCCGACCCCTGGGCGCTTGAGCCCCTGCCGCACGTGTCGTTGTATTGGCGGGAGTGGGTTGATCGAGAAGAGAGCCTGGACCACAGCTTTAAGATGGCGGATCGGGCGACTGAGGAACCCATATTCAGGGTTCGATACCACTACGAGGTTGATCCGGACGGGGTTGGGCGCGGCATCGATCCCAAGACCGATTGGCAAGTTCAGTTTGCGAGAGAGTTGGTGGAGCGCGCTCCTGGAAGCCGCCGGCCGGCAGTTCTTGGGGGCGCTGCCCAGGTAATAAAAGAGCGCACCAACCTGCAGGAAGCGACTCTGGCTAAGGCGTTTGAGGCTGTGGGCATCGACTGGCGGGCCGGGGAAAACCCGGAAGCGCCGCGTCTGCGAGTCGAGCTGGACCTTGGGCTCGATGGACAGGTGGTCGCTGGTCAGCATGAGCACGTTGTCATGCGGGTTCATAATGACGGTGATGCGCCGGTCTATCAGGTCTCAGGCGTGACACAGTGTGAGAACCCTTGGCTCGACCAGCGAGAGTTTTACTTTGGACACATCCCGCCGGGAGAGGCGCGGTCTTTTGCCCTCAGGATGGCGCTTCACGACGGCTACCCCACGACGGAGGCCGAGGTGGAGATCGAGCTTGCCGATGCCACACGCACAACGCTGAAGCGGGAAAAGGTTCGAGTCCACACGGAGGGGCGTGCACTTCCCAGTCTGTCCTACTCGATGCGACTGCTTGATGGTGTAGACGGAAAAGGGTCTGGAAACGGTAACGGTTTTGCGGATGCTGGCGAGACGGTTGTGCTTGAGGTCAAAGTGACCAATCAGGGTGATGGAAGCACTCGAGACGCGTTTGTTCGACTCAAAAATAGGAGCGGACGCGATCTGGACTTGGTCTCAGGTGGGTTCGCCGTGGGGGAGTATTTCAACCTTCAAGGGGAAGCCTGCGAGGAGTTTACCCCTGGGTGCTCGCCTCTCCTCAAGCCCGGTGAGAGTCATACGGGTGAGCTGGAGTTCACGCTGGAGGCTTTACCCGACGACGGCGTATGGGACGTGGAGATGGTGGTGGGCGACAACAAGGCCTACGACTACACCGTCATCCAGGACGGGGGATTCTTCGACTTCTTCCAGCAGAGCGAGAAGATCGAGTTGGGCCCGGCGGTCGCGGTGTCTGAGCGCATCCGTGTCCCCCCTCAGATTGAGGTGACGCGTCAGCCCGACCTGATAAGCGACGATGGCTTTGCGGTGATCAGCGGGGTCATCCGTGCATCGGGCAAGGCCCGAGACATCATGGTCTACCACGGTGATGAAAAGATCTTCTATGAAGGCGGGGGCGAGCGGGGGACTGTAAAGCCATTTACCGTTGAGCGTCCGCTTGAGCCGGGGCCGCACGCCTTCTACATCCTCGTTCGTGACCAAGCTGGGCTGACGTCAGCAAAGAGCATTCATGTCTGGGCCAAGGGCTGAGGTTTAGGCGCGCGGACAGTCAGGGGTTTCGTGCCGAGGAGGGCCCGAAGCTGGTGACGCAGGGCTCGAGCCTCCTGAAGGTATCGCTGTTGCTGGCGGCCGCGTCCGCGGCATTGCATGCGCCGGAATGCGAGTCGCGTCGCCAATTCGATGTATCGCCGTTGGTCCACGCCATCGGGGCACCAGCCGGTACGGTTTCGACGTGAGACGCTGGCGAGAATGGCGACGTGTTGGGGCGGCAGAACCCCGCCGTCCGCCTCCTCTTTCAGCTCCCGCAGAATCATCCTGTGTTCGCCATGAACACAGAGCATGAAGATGGCGAAGATGAGCGCGAACTCGCAGAAGAAGACGAAAACGTCCAGCCAAAAGGTGGGTGTGCCGCTCGCCTGCCCAATAACAATGAGGCCGTTCCAAACCACATGCACGGCCACTGCGGTCACGATCCCCAGCGTGCCTGCAACCAGCCGAAGATCGCGTGTTCGTGTCATGCCCCATCCGAGAGATGCACCGGCGATGGAGGATGCGAGCGCGTGCATCAGGCCGGAGGTGGCGGTCCGGATCAAGATGGTCGTGTACCACAATGAAACGGAGGTCTCTGCCGCTCTTGTGAAGTACATAATGTTCTCCGTCATCGCGAACCCGAGGCCTGCAGCGGCACCGTAGACGAAGCCATCGGTGGCATTGTCGAGTCGCCGAGCGAGGGCGATGATGACAAGGACCAGAGCTTTGGTCGGCTCTTCAACAAAAGGCGCCAAGAACATCACCGACAGCCACTCGACGTTGACGGCGTTCGCGAGTACCAGGGTCAGCAAGATCTGCCCCACGGTGTTGGTGAGATAGCTGGCTCCGGCCGCGAAAAATGCGCCCCAAAAGAAGACGACTGCCACCTGCCATGCAGGCTCGCGGTCGTACCGGTCAAGCCACCACACGACGGCCAGAAAGGCGAGCATGGGAATCGAGCCTGCCGCAACAGAAAGGATGAGTATCGTCATGAGTGGCTACCACCCTACCTGCGGGAGTTGGTTCACTCAACAGCCTCTCGGGTTATAACAGAGTGCAAGCGCCGGAGACTGCGATGGGAATTCGAGACAAAGCCAAGAAGATCAAGCAACTGCTCCCA
Source organism: uncultured Enterobacterales bacterium (assembly GCA_964554315.1). Classification (GTDB taxonomy): domain Bacteria; phylum Myxococcota_A; class UBA796; order UBA796; family UBA796; genus UBA796. Next base: position 3,814 of record CAZKOI010000287.1, read on the forward strand.
ATTGTAGGGGCCGGGGGCAACGTGAGTCCAACCGCTTCAGGAGGCGTTCCGGTCCGACCGCCAGAGCCGCCAGTGGCAGCCACTCCACCGGCGACGCGAGACGTTCAAGCCTACATCGGTGAGATCGTTGGTGAGCATCCCGTAGTGCTCTTCATGAAGGGCTCGCCGAGTTCGCCCATGTGTGGCTTCTCGGCGAACGCGGCAGGCATTCTGGCGAGCTATGGGGGCGACCTCTTTCACGTGGACGTGATTGCAGACCCCGAGGTTCGTCAGGGCATTAAAGAGTTCAGCAATTGGCCTACGCTACCGCAAGTCTATGTGGGCGGCGAATTCCTCGGCGGCAGCGACATTCTGATGCAGATGCACCAAGCGGGTGAGCTTGAAGAGATGATTGCTCAGGCGCGAAGCAGCAGCTGAGCTCACCGACGAGCGGGCCGATCTGGTGAGAGCTCAAAAAGTCGCATTCGTGGGCTTGCAGAATCTGGACGTAAGGATATTGGCCGTTCGGTATTGGGGCGTCGACAAGTGGTAAGTCACCGGGTTTTGGTCCCGGCATTCGCAGGTTCGAATCCTGCCGCCCCAGCCACTCTCTTCTCTCCCAGCCTTTCTCAGGGTGACCAGAGGCGCGACCAATGATCTCCGACATCAAGTTGTTCTCGGGAAACGCAAACCCGGAGCTTTCTGAGCGGATTGCAAGCGATTTGGGCTCGACAATCGGCCAGGCGTCGGTGGCGAAGTTTAGTGACGGCGAGATCAACGTCGACATAAGAGAAAACGTGCGGGGGCGGGATGTGTTTCTCATTCAGCCAACTTGCGCGCCTACGAACGACCACTTGATGGAGTTGCTCATCATGGTCGACGCTTGCAAGCGCGCGAGCGCGGGACGAATAACCGCCGTGGTGCCGTACTACGGCTATTCGAGGCAGGACCGCAAGGCGGCGCCGCGAGTCCCGATCTCGGCGAAGCTCGTGGCTGACTTGCTGACGGTCGCAGGGGTGGAGCGTGTCCTCACCATGGAGCTTCACGCCGGCCAGATCCAGGGATTCTTTAATATCCCCGTCGACAACCTCTACTCCTCCTCCCACCTCTGCAACAACATTAGCCGTCAGATTCCCTACGACAACGCCGTGATTGTGTCGCCGGATGCGGCCGGGGTTGAGCGGGCTCGGGCG
>CAZKOI010000288.1:0-4963 GCA_964554315.1 uncultured Enterobacterales bacterium
GAATATGGCGCGTGAACTGGCCGAAGGGGTCCGGCTTGATGACGGAGCCGTCGGGGAGCAGGATGTCCCACCCATCGGAATAGTCATACCAGTTGACGTCCTTGTGCTTGACGCTGACATGAAAGGTCCACATTCCGTCCTGTTCCTCCCTCGCAAATACATTAGTCACGTCGGCATCACCGACAGCCTTGGCCTTGGTATTTTCCTTGACCGGCGGCGCATCGGCGGGGTCATCCCCGGTGCAGCCGCCGCCGAGAGAGAGAGCCATAAACAGCGGGATGTGGAGCATGGCCTAACTGTACCTCAGCGTCCGCCGCTCCGTCGCCGTATCCAGAACGCGAGCCCGCCAAAGAGGGCCATCACAAAGGAGAGCACCGGCACGGAGGCGAGCGAAATCGTACGCTGCTCGTCGACCATCCGCTGGGCCTCTGTATCCACAACAACATCGAGATCGTCGTCGTGCGCGAGGAAGGCTCCGCGATCTCCATAGGCCGCAGCCAGCGCCCTCAGGAAGCCCTCGTCCGGCGTGACCTCCGCGAGCTCAGGATCCCGGGTCACCACGCTGAAGACAGTCTCTGCAGCTCCCCTATCCTCTGACGTCAGTCGAACTCGATGGGCGCCCTGCACCGTCGGAGCCAACGTGCTCACCGCCACGCCCATCTCATCGGTCACCGCTTCGACCGGCACTTCTTCACCGTCGGGCGCGCTCACGACGCCCACAACTCTCGCCCCCGGTACCGGATTGAAGCCCGCATCACGAACCACCGTCTTGATGTGAAGCGTCTCTCCGAGGAGCACATTCTCCGAGCTGGGCTGGGTCACCATGCGACGGTCATCGGGGTCCGCAACCAACCACCTGAGCGCTCCCTTCCAGAAGCGCAGATAGCTCTGGTTACCCCGACCCAAGCCGGCCTCTGAGAACGACCATCGCCAGCTTGCATCGGTCATCAGGGCCATTGTTCGTCCCTCACCAACCTCTCTCACCGCAAGCACCGGCATGGCCTGCCCGCCAACCGTGAGCGTCGGGTGTTCAAGGAGGGAGGCGGCGCCCTCCGCGAGACCACGGTTCCGATTCATGCCGTCCAATTCCGGTAGACGCGACCAGGCCGCAGCGCTGTCTTCCGTATTCCCCGCGATTCGGGTCACAGGATGTTGACGACCACCCGCTGAAAGTGATGGTCTGAACGTATCTCTCGACACGTTTACCCCAGCCGTTCCCAAGCGGACGGGGAGAATGCCCTCGATGGGCGTACCACCGTATTCTCCCAAGTCGAAGCTCCGGTCTCCTCCCACCATGACGAACGATCCTCCCCCTCGAACGAAGCGAACGATGTTGCCAAGGAGACCCTCTGAGTCTCTCTCAAAGTAAGGTTTAAAGTCGAAGTTTTGAAATATGACTACATCAAATGTATCAAGCTGCTCCGTGAAGAGACGCTCGTATGGGAACGCGATGAGCGAGAGCTCCTGAGGGCTCCAGCCAGCGGAGAAGTCATCGTGCGTTCGAAGAATAAAGAAGCTCACCAGATCAACGCTCGGGTCCTCCTTGAGGAACAGCCGCAGAAACTTCTGGTCGTAGCTGGGGGAACCACAGACCTGCAGGACTCGAGTGCGGTCGCGAACGACCCGAACCACCACGGAGTGGCTGTTGTTGGTCGGTACCGTGTCGGCGACTTCATCCGGAATGCTTACCTCCCAAATGAACCGGCCGACGGCGTTGGGGGTAATCTCGAAGCGGGCCTCGGACCGACCGGACTCATCCAGCACGACCGATTGGCGATCGACCAGTCGACCTTCTCTCCTCAAGGTGACGGGTAGCGTATGCCCTGGCTGGCCCTCGACAACGGCCGTGAGGGTAAACGGCGTTCGAAGAAATGCAAAGCCCGCGGTACGAATGTCGGTGATGGCGTGATCGACCCCCCCCGAGGCTTCGCCGATCTGGACGACAGTGAGTGGCCCCGGAAGCGCCGGCACGGCGCCCACCTTGGGACCTTCGCCTTGCCGAAGTCCGCCACGGTCAATGCCATCGGTCATCAACACCACCGATCGCAGCTGCTGCCCGAGGTATCGATCGGCAACGGCCTCTAGCGCCGCGCCGATGTCCGTGTCGCCCAGCGTCGGCTCTTCCAGGACGCCCGGCTGAATCGACCCACCAAAGGTGAACACATCCACGGGTCCATCAAGCTCCCTCAGCCTCTCTGCGGCTTGCTGGCTCCTCGTGCTCACACCGTCAACGATTGACATGGATCGGCTCCCATCGATGAGCACCACCGCTCGACCCGGCTCCAGTCTCCCCTTTGCCTCCTGCCAGACGGGATCGGCGACGCCCACCAAGCCCGCCAAGAGACATACCAGCCAGCACGCCAGCTCGACGCCGCGAAGCGACCCGGTGCGTCGCCAGCCGAGCACCCATGCCGCCACCAACAAGACTGCTCCGGCCCCAACCCACTGTGGGGCGGCACTCCAAATCAGCTCACCCTCGCCGGAGAGGGCGCCTCCCAGCCACCACGAATTCACTCGATCCGCCCCTCACGCATGAGCTCTACCTCGTGGGCAATGTCATGCTTGTAGTTCGATGTGAGCGAGTACAAGGCCAGGTTAATGCTGAGCTTCACCGCTTCCCGCCGCTGCATCTCTCCCCCGGAAAGTGCCGTCGTGCTGCGGCCATCCTCGGTGCGATCGAGGGCCCCTGATAGATCACACGGACAGAAGATCAAGGGAGCGGTAGGCCCCACCTGAACCCCCTCCAAGGTGCCATTGCCCTGTGTGCGGCCCACGGGCCTATCGAGCAAGAAGAAGCTCCGGTACACCGCATGGTCACCCGGAAGTGGAGAGAGCGGACGGGTGGGAAAAATCTGACGCGCAAGGCTACGAATCGACGCCGCAAAGGGCCCCTTCCCTGAGCCACTTGCGTCGTCAACGATGAGCGTACCGCCATAAGCCAGGTAGCGTCGAAGCTGGTGAATCGCGGACTCGGGCAGGGGTGGAAGAGCGTGTCGGCCGACCAAGACTGCGAAGGGATGTTCGAAGAGGTTGGTATCGGATGGCTTCACACGTACGACCCTTGGATCGGCCTCGATACTGGTGGCCTGGATGATCTCGTGGAGCATTCGCTTCCAGGCCTGCGGGCGGTGGAGACTAAACTCGCCCAGATCAATCTCTGCGACATGAAAGCGGCCCGCTGAACCAAACCCCATGGCGCTCCGCGGGACCAGGGCACCGGCCAAGGCCGCAGCCAATAGCTCGCGTCGAGTCAAATCAGGAGACACTCGGCGCCTCCTCAACCCGGCCAAGTCGACGTGACAAGCCCATGCTCAAGGCGGCGAGCAAGAGGAACATCAGAAACGCCCAGCGGTTCAACGAGACGCGGTGCATGAACCGGTCGGGGTCCACTTCAGCGGCCGTCTTCGCCAAGCTGGTGTGCCGACGGACATCGCTCTCACTGCCATCCACATTGACGGCGACTTGAGCGATTGCTGGGACCCCAGGAGAGCCGATCGAGTACGCCCCTGCATGGGTCGGCGTGAAGCGAAGCATGCCCGCCCCCATGGTGGCCTCGACACGCCCCTCAGGGCCCTCCACGACCAGATCAGGGTCGCTGTCCACCACCGGCACCTCGACGACCACGCCAACCTTGGCCTCAAGACGACGCCCTTCGCCACCACCCGGAATCCCGAGGTTCCTCACCAGCGACTGAATCAGCGGCATGTAGACGGCTTGAAGCGGGAAATTTCCCCAGTCCACATCAAGGCTACCGGTGAAGAGCAGCACACGGCCCATCCCTACCCTCCGCTCAATAAGGACCGGCATCCCCCCCTCCGTCTGCAAGAGCGTTCGAACATCTTCACCGTCTCGGTAAGGCTCGACGGTGAAGAGACGGCTCCATCGGACTCCTTGAAACCCGACCAGCCCCCCTCGAGCAAAGGGAGCGAAGATCGGATCATCGATAGAAGGTAGCGCTGTCCTTGCGCCGAGCTCGCCGTTGGCTGCAAGCGCACGCGGACGCTTGAGGGGCGACGGCAGGAGCTTGGCCAAGGCGGCATTGGTTTGATCGGCCGAGACGTTGTCACCGAGGCTCACGACCAGGCTTCCGCCCGAAGTCACGAAGTCCACCAGTCGGTTGGCCCATGGGCCCGGATCGGCGACGTTGGCCATGAACACGACCTTGTGGCCCTCCTCATCAAGGGCTTGGACAGCGGAGGGCGCGGTGATGTCCGGAAGCACACCGCTATCCAGCGAGGTGCTCCGTCCCCACGGTGCAAGTGCACGCTCGAGGTAGTACACCTCGGAAGCCGTGGGGGTCAGCCCGGGATCTCCGTCGATCACCAGAACACGGCTCGCACCGATCGTCGGCAGGTGAAAGCTGCCTACGTTGTCTTCAGCCATGCGTCCGTCGTCGATCTGTACCGTGCCGACCCCACCTTGGGTGACTCTGGGAACGGTAAAGGTCTTCTCGACCGTCTGCCCTGCAGTCAGATTGACGAAGCCGCTGATCGCGGTGCCATCGGGGAGGGTCAGCCGAGCGGGAACCTCGACTGCATCGTCACCGTAGTTGGCCACGGTGATGGTCACGGAGCCGCCCTCCGGTCCGCTCCCGTACTGTGCACCAAGTACGGCCACATTCGCGGGCTCAAGCGCGTGAACCGGCCGAGGCACAAGCGCGCCGCCTTGCTCGGTGAGCAGAGATAGCTCGGGTTGAGCCGACTCCACAACACCAGTGCCCGCCTCATCCGTAAAGACAACGACCTCACCACCGGCCCCCGCCAACATCTGGCGCGCGATGCGGATGCCACCAGAGAGGTCTGTGCCGAGGTGGGTCTGCTCGGTTGCCTCCACCGCCATCAGTGCCTCTTCGTGCCTCTCCAGCAGCCCAGATGTCGCACGTGATGCGACACCGCCAACCCTAACCACTCCCACCAAAGTATTGTTCGGAAGTCCCTTTATTAGACTGACAGCCTGCGTCCTC
>CAZKOI010000289.1:0-4962 GCA_964554315.1 uncultured Enterobacterales bacterium
CACACAGCCGTGAGGAAGCGGATTCACCCTTGCCGCACTCGACGACCGGCAGTCGCTCACGAGTGCCCCCGTTGGCGCAAAAAACGCAACGGTCTTTTGGTCAGTGCTCTGAGTCCACTCGAGCGTTGTTTGCAGGTCGACAGTCCCGTTTTCCCCAAACGATACCGGTCCAGTTCTGATCCACCTCGCGTGAATTCTGTCGGGCTTGGGGAGCGAGATGGCCTCGGCGACCAGGCTCGATACGCCTCCACCCACGGGACGGGTCCGAAGTTTCACCCGAAGCCGGTCGCCTCTCCGCCACTCTGGAAGCTCCAGCACCCACTCGTCACCGAGACGAGTGAGGCGTTCGTCTCCAAAACGAAGCCGAGAGTCGTCCCACTGGGTGACGGCTCCCCTCACCCGCTCGATGTGCAGGCTCGATGCCCTCCCGACCCTGACTATTCTGCAGTCCAGGTCGGGGTCCTCGAGCTTCACGACGCCCGCCCATTCAGCGTCATGTGTGGCATCCGGCAGAGCAGCAGTGCAGGTCGCTTGAGCGGCAGCGACAAGAGCCAGAAGGACCATCACGAGTGCCCCAAAAAGTTCTCCACTAGCCGAAGTGCGAGCGGTGTGGAGTCTCTCGACTCCGCAAGCTTGGAGGTGAGGTCGAAGCCCAGATCGGGACGACCACCGATTCGCTTCGTGGCCAGCTCAATGCAGTCCTGCTCCGTCATCTCGGCATGGAATTGGACACCCCAGATGGGCTTACCCTGGACCCTGAAGGCTTGAACGTCGCAACGACTCGATCTTGCAAAGACCTGCATTCCTTCGCAGACGATGACCTCGTCAAAGTGCGACTCAAAGGTATTGAATCGCTCCCCGATGCCCGCGAACAACTCATCGACCGCCGTCACCTCGATGTTGGTCCATCCAATCTCGGGCGTCGCCGACTTTCTGACCGAGCGCTCCCCAAAGAGAGTGTGGGCCACCATCTGATGACCGAAGCATATCCCAAGGACTGGCACGCCACTCACAGACGCATCCAGGATGAGATCGGCGAGTGCGTCCATCCAGGGTTCTGGCGCCGTCACACACGCTGCCGACCCCGAGATGATGACTCCAGCAAAGGCATCAACTTCGGGAGGAGGCGCCTCCTTTAGCGCACGCCAGACGACCGACTCCCGCGACGGGAGCAGTCTCACGATACTCACGGCGCCATCGCCCTCAACGTAGCAATCCACCACCAGTACAGGCTTCATGACCGCTCCTCCTGTGTTCTAGATTAGCGTAAATCTCGGTGTCGTTGGGCTGCAGACACGCTAATCCCTCACATGGCTGACTGGACCCTGAATGTACGAGGCTTGAACCTCCTCATCCGAGAACTCGGCCAAGGCGATGACGGTGTTCCCAACATCTGTCTGCACGGGTGGCTTGATCACGGGATGGCCTTTGCAGAGGTCACCCGAGGTCTCCCTGGCCGATGGCTCGCCCCCGACCAGCGCGGCTTCGGTCAGTCGGACCACATTGGACAAGGGGGCTACTACCACTTCGCAGACCTCCTCCCTGATCTCGATGCACTGGTGAACCATCTCGGCCGTCCGGTCAACCTCCTCGGACACTCGATGGGCGGAACGGTGGCATCCATCTATGCGGCGGCTCGTCCGAACCGTGTCGAGCGGCTGGTGGTGGCCGAGGGTTTGGGGGCCATCGAGTGGGAGGAGCCGAACCAACTGGATCGGATTCGAAAGCATCTGGACCAGATCAAGCGCCCCCCCGGACCGGTCCGAATTGACAGTGTCAGTGATGCTGCTGAGCGTCTTCGGCAACGCCATCCTGGCCTCGACCCCGAGGTCGCACAGCTGCTCGCAGCGCACGGTACAACGGCGGATCAGCGAGGTCTACGGTGGTCCTTCGATCCCCTGCACATGGTTCAGGGGCCGTACCCGTTCCGGCAAGAGGCGTACCTAGAGATGTTGGCCGAGATCGTCGCTCCAACGCTGGTGGTCTGGGGGTCCAAGAGCTGGTACCCCGATGATGTCAGGACCCTTCGAGCGCAGACCATCCCTGACGTGCGAGTGGCCACGCTCAATGGTGGCCACATGCTTCCTTACGACGCGCCGCGCGAGCTCGGCCAGCTGGTGGCCGAGCACTTCGGGCTCCTCTAAGGCGACGCTCTAGACGACCTGACCGCCATCCACATCGATGCAGCGCCCGGTGAAGAAGTCGCACTCGATGATGAACTTTACGGCCAGGAAAATCTCATCAGGGTCTGCCGCTCTACGCAGCGGAACGGCCCGAAGCATCTTCTCTAGGACGTCGGGACGCATGCCCTGAAGGATGGGGGTGTCGACAAATCCTGGCGCAATTGCGCCCGTGCGGATGCCGTAGCGAGCCAACTCGTTGCCCCAGAGCTTTGTGTCGGCCACCAGACCGGCCTTGGCTGCGGAATAGTTTGACTGGCCCATGTTGCCATACCGCGAGATGGAAGAGATGTTGACGATGACACCGGGATGCTTGTTCTCAATCGCTGCGGCCGCGAACTCGCGCGACACCAAGAACGGTCCGGTCAGATCCACATCGATGACCTGCTGCCACTTCTGCAGGCTCATCTTCTTGATCTCGCCCGTCTCGCGGTCGGCCTTCACCAAAAGTCCATCACGGAAGATGCCCGCGTTGTTGACCACGCCATCAAGGCCACCGAGGGCCTCGCGAACACCCTTGATGAGTGCAATGACCTCACCTTCATCCGCAACATTGGCCTTGAAGCCCACCACCTTACCTGGAAGAGATGCACCCTCCGCCTCGACCTCGGCGATGGCTTCATCGTTTAGATCGCAGAAGGCCACATCTCCGCCGTGCTTGGCCAGATTGAGTGTGAAATTGCGGCCCATGCCGCTGGCACCACCGGTGACGAGAAACTTGTGTCCTTGGATTTCCATGCGAGGCTCCTGTTGGAAGTTGTGAAGGACTGGCACCTAACACGGCCAAGGACGGCGCGGCTAAACCGGCGCGCGTAGCACCCCCACCGCCTCTCGTAGACCATCAACGTTGAGCGGAAACATAGGGAAGACACCGCCAATCGCCGAGACCGTCGGGTGCTGCCAATAGCGAACAGGATCCGGGTTGAGCCAAACCGATGCGGGACACTGGCTTCGAATTCTCTTCAACCACTGAATACCGCTCAGTCCGGCCTGAGCCTCGCTTCCGCCCCACGGGTTCGCATGCTGTTGACCGAACAACTCCCATGGTGCCATTGAAGCATCGCCAACCCAAACCAGCCGATGGCTGGGGGACATCTCTCCGAGGATGTCCTCGATGGCTCTGCGGCGCCGGTTAGCAAAGTCCTCGTAGAGGTAGCCGTAAGGCACATTGTGGAAGTGCCATGTGGTCACAGACTTAAAACCCTTCACCTCCTGGGCCGCCGTGAAGAGCTCCGTGACGAGCCTCGAGTGCGGATCCATTGATCCTCCTGTGTCGAGGAGGAGCACAAGGTGAACCTTGTTTTGCCGCGCGCGACTAAAGGCCAGGTCGATGTCACCACCATTCCTCGCGGTGGCCTGGATGGTCTCCTCAACATCGAGCTCTTCCACCCCCTCGCGCGTCAGCTTCCGGAGCGCGCGAAGGGCAACCTGAAAGTCTCGTACATCGAGCCTCGAGTCAGTCCGATAGCTTGCCCACCGACGCTCACCTGCGACGGCCAGCGCTGAGCGCTGCCCGCCCGGACCAACACGAATACCGCGGCTGGCACGGCCGGAGTTTCCAAAGGGCGATGTTCCACCCGTCCCGATCCACTTACTGCCCCCGTCGTGGCGCTCTTTCTGCTCACGCAGTCGCTCGTAGAAGAGCCTCCGTAGCTCGTCGAAGTCCATATCAACCTCGACGACATCACCCTGGCCGACCCTCGCGTCCTCTAACCACGACAGCAGACTAGCCTTGAGGTCTGGAGGCAACTCCACGCCGGCAAAGGTAGCATCGAAGGCGAGATCCCAGGCGTCGAACTGACTCTCTGACTGCACCAGTACTGCCCGCCCAAAGTGGTACAAGCCGTCCAGGTCCACCACCAACCCTCGTCGGATGCCATCCAAGAAGACCAGCCACTCACCCACCCCAACCTTGACGGACTGACTGCGCAGGTTGAGCAACAAGAGGTCGAACACTCAGGTCACCCCAAATCCGTGGGACTTCCGCTGAGCCAATATCTCCAGGTCCTTTTCGCGCTTTATGAGCGTTCCCATAAACGGCATTCGAGATGCGATCTCCTCGGGGTCCACCCCCGCGCGCGAGAGTACAACGAGCCAATCCAACAGCTCGCTCGTGCTGGGCTTCTTCTTCAGTGCATCAATCTTTCGCAGGCCATAAAAACGCAGAACCGCCGCGTCGACGAGCTCGGTCTCAAGGTCAGGGAGGTGTGCGTCGACGATCCGCATCAGGCGTTCTCGGTCGGGGAAGTCGATGTAGTGGAAGACACACCGCCTAAGAAACGCTGTAGGGAGCTCCTTCTCGGCGTTTGAAGTGATGATGGTGATCGGTCGATGGCGCGCGGAGATCGTCTCGTCTAACTCTGGAATCGTAAAGGCCATCTCGTCGAGCTCGCGCAGCAGGTCGTTTGGAAACTCGATGTCTGCCTTGTCAATCTCATCAATGAGCAGCACGACCTGTTCTTCGGCCTGAAACGCCTGGCCAAGCACGCCCATCTTGATGTAGGCGCGGATGTCAGCCACATCTCTTCCGGCCTGATCCGGAAAGCGAGAGTCGTTGAGGCGCTGAACGACGTCATAGGTGTACAACCCCTCCGAGGCCGACGTCGTGGACTTTACGTGCCAGCTGAGCAGAGGCTTCTGCAGAGTCTGCGCAATCGCCCGAGCCAGCATTGTCTTTCCAGTGCCCGGCTCCCCGCGGACCAAGAGCGGCCTCTCAAGTGCGATGGCGGCGTTGACACTCGCAAGCAGCGGATCATCGGCAATGTACTTCTCCGCCCCAACA
>CAZKOI010000290.1:0-4941 GCA_964554315.1 uncultured Enterobacterales bacterium
GTTCCGTTAACCATCATTACGGTGTCGAAGCGCTCGTCATAGCCCGCATCAGGCCAGGACAGATCCCAATTCGCGAGGCAGCCGCCGTAGTGTTGGGTGGCCGTGCTGCACATTTCACCGCAGGGGTCCGGCTCAGAGCAAGCCAAGAGCATGGGGAGAATGAGGCTCAAAGGAATGCCAAGTTGTAGGGGTTGAGTGCGGTCTTTATCGGCTGATTATCGGGCTGAAGGCGCTGGCACGTTGTGGGGTCGATGATGTGAAGGCCGGCATCATCGTCGCCACCGCCGGACCACCCCCCACGCGCAGCCACCCAAATCCGTCCTCTTGGGTCGATGCCTATGTCCGACAGGAATGCGCCAGACGTCACCCCATCGACTCGTGTCTCGTCGCGGCGGTCAAGGCAGTGCACCTGATAGGTCCAGTCGCTAGTCACGGAGACAAAGGCGATGTGGTCGTCGCTGATCGCTGCGGCTGTGATGTCCCGCTCCAGCTCGGCCTCGCTGGCGATCACACGCCACGGCGCACCATTGGCCTCGATGAGGCCCAGTTCACCGTCAAAGGAACCATAGAGTCCTGTTCGCACAAGAAGGGTATCGCCGGTCGATCCGCTCGCGATGCTCGGGCTTGGGCTCACTTCGGCCACCACAGAGGGAGAACCGCCGGCGCAGGGAAACCTTAGGACTGCCCCCCCATCCGAGGACCAGCCGTCATCCTGATTGAACTGTTGCACCTCTACGAGAACGGTGTCTCCATCGACCACCATTCGGCCGGCTTCAGCAGAACCATCTGTGCCGGACCATGGAGAGAGATCAATCCTGCCGACCACTGCACCCGTCCGTAGATGGTGACCGCTGATGTGGTCTGCGTTGTGCTGAGTGACCCAGAGGGTGTCCTCACATCGCGCCACATCTTGGGGGTTGGATAGGTCGGGAAGGGCAAACTCGAGCTCAGGCCGTCCCCAGCCATCGGAGTACACGCGAACGGAGTCGGTGTTGAGGCGATTGAGGACGACGGCCAAGCCACCTGAGGCGCGAACAACGGCGTCGCCGGCTGTGGTCGCGAGCGCATCCCGGACCGCGCCGGTCTCGAGGTCGACGGTTGCCACGGCGCCGAGGCTGTAGTCACTAGCGATGGTGCTGACCAATAGTGTCCGGGGCGCCGCTTCCGTGGCCCGGCCTGTGTCGGAATTGAAGCCCGTGTCAGTGGTGTCAACCCAGCCGCCGCTGCCCGCCGCGCCGGGCTCAACCTGAGGCATACAGCCGGCCGTTAAGAGTGCAATGAGGGTCGTCTCTTTCATGTGGTGGCTCCAGCCCAGCGGATGCTGACAGTCCAGACGCGGCCCGGCAGGGGGTGCCCAGCGAAGTCCGTCACGGGCTGCACAACCCGGTCAGAGGCGTCATCGAGTGGGTTCTGAGGGACGACCTCGGTGATGGTGTCAAAGATGTTCTGAACCCCGACCTCAACCATGGGCCAGTGCTTCTTCGCGCGGACTTGGAGGGTGAGGTCCTGGGTGTCTCGAGGGGCGCTACGAATCCAGTTGGTCGCGTCGAGGTAGCTTGGGCCGACGTGGCGAATTGTGTGGGTGAGGCGAGCGGTGCCGTTGAATCCGTTGAGTGCAGTGGTGTGCCACAGGTTGACCCCGGCCACCCCCGGCAGGGCGTTGTTGGCGATGGCAGGGTCAGGATCGAGGTTTCGAGAGCGTGCCAGCGTGAGGTTGGTCGTGACGTCGACGATGTCGGCTATCCGTCCGATGAGGCTTCCCTCCAGACCCTGCATCCAGGTTTGGCCGAGGTTGATGGGCCGGAGCGTCATTTGACTATTCTGAACCCAGGTAATTCGCCCATGGCTTGATACCCAAAAGTGGGCGACATCCATCTTCCACTGCATGGCGTTGGTGTCGACTAGCCGGGCGCGGGCCCCAACGTCCCACTGCCAGCCGCGCTCTGGGGTCAGGTCGGGATTACCAAGCATTGACCCTCGGTCACCGAAGCGCTCAGAGAGGTCGGGTGGACGCAGGAATCGTCCGCCGTTTCCTCGAAGGCGAATGTGCTTCCCCAGCGCGAGACCCACACCCAAGCGAGGATCGAGCGACGAGGTGGTCGCCTGACCCTCCGCTTGGAGAAACGTGCCGTGAACGACAGGGGTAATGTCAAGGCGACTGAACCGGCTCGGAACCTCTAGGGTGACGGTCTCGCCTGTCTGAGTGAGTCGTGTGCCTTGGGCGGTGTCTACAGCGCCTCTGTCTCGCCGAATGCTTGCCGTGGTGCTCAGCGCGACCGAGGGCGTCAGGCTAAAGGTATCGTGGGCCCGCAGTCCAACACTCTCGTAGCGCTGAATCTGGAACTGACTTCCAAGTCCAAGCTCATCGAGCCGGTCGTCGTACTGTTCACGACGAGCCATCCACCAGCCGACGATGTGTGCCGAGTGCCCGCTCAGTTCCGGCGTGTAGCGCGCGCCAAGAAGATTTCGCATGGTGTCGAGCCGTGCGCCGCGTGCAGGATTGTTGATGTGACCCGGGAGCTCCGCGCCCTTTTCCATCCATGCGTCGACCACATCGAGCACGCCTTGCCCGACACGGGTGTTCCAACTCAGCAAGGCGTGGAGCGCTCCTGAGGCGTTGTGGGTTCGGGTCAGTCGCTGGTCATCGATGCGGTTGTAGGGTGTCCCGTTGTCGGAGTAGTAAGAGAACCGTCCCTTGTTCACGACCGTATTCACGTAGCTGGAGACTGCATGGGGATGGCCGCCAATGCGAGGCCGTAGGCTCGCGAGGAAGTCAGCGCTGACACGTCCCAGGCTTGACGCAGAGCCGCTGTAGGCGTACCCACGCGTCGACGTGTCTCGAATGAGATTGACCGCGCCGCCGACAGCTGCACCGCCGAGCCGGCCGGGCGTGTTGCCTCGGTAAACCTCGACGCGCTCAAAAGCCCGCAGCGGCCACTCCGAGAGATTGACCGCCTGACCTCCGTCGGGATTGAGCGGGATGCCATCAACGTACACAAGCACCTGACGGAGGGTTGAGCCCCGAATACTCACGCCGCTGAAACTGTCAGTGTCTCCGAAGGTCTGCAGCCGAACCCCTGGCGCTTGGTCGACCAGCGAGCCCGTCGTGGTCGACATGGGAAGCTGGTCGTTTACGTCGAGGACCGTGACGCTGGAGGTCGACGCCCAGGCACGCTCCTCCGGTGAGGTCTCACCGCGCACTGTCATGACCTCATCGCCCGCGTATGCGGTGAGACAGAGGGTCAGCGCTGTAGCGGAGAGACTAGGCATGGCACCATGAGTGGAGGTGCCGACATTCTCGTCCGCCAGTCCCTCCACCCCGAGAGACGTTTGTACGTGGCCTTGAGGTCGGTCTCCTGGCTCCTGGATCGACCGTCTCAACCGCCTTCCCGGTCTCCCAGTGGCGCTGTGGTTGGACGTCCCCAGATACAGTGGCGGGGGCCGCGCCGGCGTCAAACCGGCTTCCCATGCCCGCGATGCGGGCACCTCAAGGTTAGAAAAACAAAAGAGCTAACTGGAGCTTAAGCTGATCAGCCGAAGCGAGCACGTCAGTCGGCCGACCGGAATGACTTTGGTAGCCATGGGTCTTGAGCGAGTCTGAGGACTACGAGGGCTTGAATCACAGTCCAGGACAGATCGGCGCCGCCGTGGAGGGCGTGCTTGGCTGAGCGCGGAAATCGATGGTGGCAGTTGTGGTAGCCCTCACCATTGGTGAACCAAGCCACCCAAGGCACATCCCGCGAGCCCTCCCCGGTGTCATAGGTTGCGTGGCCAAAGCCGGGCCAATGGCAAATGGAATTCACAGCCCAGGATGCGTTGGTGAGGAACAGATGGGACAACCAGAGCGCTGCAACGCCCCACCCGTCAAACAGCGACCACACCACCAAAAGCTGAACCAAGAACAGCGCTGGCATGACGAGGGGGGTGTCCATCCATCGCATGAGCGGCTCCTTCATCAAGTCGGAACAAACCTCGCGCCATGTCGGCGGGTTGGTCCCAAGCAGGCGCTGGACGTCATGGAGCAAGATCATGGCCTGTTGTCCAAAGCCACTCAACGCGAAGAGAATGCAGGGGAGGGGATGCCCGGTTCCGATGAGCCACCCCGTGTGACCTCTCCAGAAACCCGACCTTGGTGTGTGAGGGTCGTCCTCTGTGTCTGACCGAGCGTGGTGGTAGCGATGCAGCCCGACCCACAAGACAGGCGATCCCGAATGCAGCGCGCCGAGGAGCGTCAACAGCCAGCGCGTTGGTCTGTTCGCCTTGAACGCTCGATGAGTGAGCAGACGGTGATACCCAACGGTATTGCCGAGGCCCAGCAGCGTCGTCATCACGAGCCACATAAGGATGGATTCCATCACGCTCATGGGGCATTCTCTAACAGCCTGACTGCGACATAAGTAGGCTGGGCTTATCACTCACCACCACTGAGAGCGTCATGACCTCCCACATCCAAGAACTCATTCAGCTTCGACTTAGTCGCCGTGCAGTCCTCGGCGGAGGCTCTGCGGCGATACTTCTCGGCCCACAAGCGATAGCGTCCAGTGCGGCGACCGAAGGATTCGAAGAGGTTGCTGCTGGCTTAGACGGCGAGGTGCACTGGCCCGCTGCCACTCACCAATGCGACTTGGTCATTTCTTGGGGGGATCCTGTCGTCGAGGGAGCGCCGGCCTGGGAAGAAGGGCGCACAACCGCGGCTGCGCAGGCCCAGCAATTTGGCGATTCCTGTGACTTCATTGCCTTCTCACCGCTTCCTCGGGGCTCGAGTGCCTCGGATCACGGTCTGCTCACCGTGAATCATGAATTCACGCGAGCACAGACCATGTTTGTTGGCCACAGCGATCCGAAGGACCCGGACCGGGTTGCTGCGGAGATGGCTGGATGCGGGATGACTGTCGTGGCGGTACGGAGGACCAAGGCGGGCTGGGCCCCAGACACGGGCCA